>CALKYK010000141.1 GCA_938003715.1 uncultured Gammaproteobacteria bacterium | reverse complement strand
AGCGGGATCATCACGCAGACCGGGGCCGAGGTCGCGTCGATCAGGTAGGCGAGCTTTTCGCGCGAGAGCCGATAGCGGTCGAACAGCGGCCGGCTGACCGAGCCCGCCACGAGCAGCGTGATGTTCGATTCGATGAAGATGACGATGCCGGTGCCCCAGGCCAGGAGCTGCGCCCGCAGCCGGTTGTGCACCCAGCGCCGCGTTTCCAGGTAGTGCACGAAGCCGCGCACGCCGCCGGAGTGCTCGATCGTCGCGATCAGCGCGCCGATGATCAGCGTGAATATCAGCACCCGCGTGTCGCCGGCGTCGCCGAACACGTTGATGATCCCGTCCACACCCGCCACGGCGCCGGCGAACGGATCGAATCCCTCGAGCAACGTGAAGCCCATCCAGATGCCGGCGAACAGCGACAGGAGAACCTGCTTGGTCCAGATCGCGAGGATGATCGCGAGTATCGGCGGCAGTACGGAATACCAGCTGGGATCGGTCATCGGTTCATTCCAGTGAGGCGGTCATGACGAGAGTCTTGCCGAGAAACGGCGCGAGTGCAGCGGGCACGTGCGCCGGGATAGCGTCGGGCCGCGGACCCTGGCCGACGTAGTGAATGTCGTCGCCGACGATGGCGCCGGTGGTCGGCGTGATCGCCGGGTTCGCGAACTCGAGGTAACGGGCCGACGTGATGCGGTGTCCCGAGTCGTCGAGCGTGAAACGTGCCAGCCGCCACGGCCGCGTGCCGTTCTGCACGCCGACAAGACCGCCGCGGTACCAGTACAGGCCGTCGATGCCGTACAGCGTCACGTCGTCCGGCGCCTCGAGCCAGCGCGTGTCGCCGGAGTGGAGATCGATGACGGCAATGCCGACCGGGTAGGCGCTGGTGTACAGGCGCCGGCCGTCCGGGTGCAGTGCGACGCCGTTGGAACCGTACACGTCGACAGTCGTCGGCAGAGCCTGGATGTGGTCCGAACCCGGGCGGACGACGCTCGGTGCGTCGCCGCTGAGGTAGAGCGTGCCGTCGGGGCCCAACGTGACGTCGTTGAAGCCGTTGACCGGGTTCGCGGCGAGATAGCGCTTCGTCGGCTCGCCGCTTTCGAGGTCGAAGCCGAAGACGCCGGAGCGAGGCGGCGCATCCGGGTCGAAGCTCTCGACCAGCCCGAACGACGCGCCGACGGCCCACAATGTGCCGCGCGCGACATCGGCAGTCAGCCCGATGGCGGCGAGCGGTCCATCGTGCTCTACGGTGGCGAATTTCGTCAGGCCGCCCGTCGCGTCGAAAACGAAGATCTCGCCCGTGCGCATGCTGCCGACAAAGGTGCGGCCGGTTGCCGTATCGATCGCGATGCCTTCCGGCACCAGGTCCAGGCGCTCGATTTCATGACGCAGCGAGCCCGCGACGACCGGCACCGTCGACGACTCCAGCTGCGCGACCATTTCGCCGAATCGCGGCAGGTCGCGCAGCGACGCGAGATCGTCGTCATTGGCCATGCCGTAATCGATGCGCTGTGCGACCAGCGACTCGAGCAGCGCAAGCGAAGCTTCGGCGCGGCCGCCGAGCGCGTAGGCGCAGGCCAGGTTGTAGCGGGTTGCGAGGCTGAACGGGTTCAGTTCGTACGCGGTTTCGAGCGCATCGGTAAACGATTGCATATCGCCATCGCGGTACGCGGCACCGGCTTCGCGTATGTAGTCCTGGGCCGCCTCGGCATCGATTTCCGCGGCGGCGGCGCTGATCGTGAGCAGCGCGCCGAGGAGCGCCAGGAATCGCAGGCTGTGCATCGCGGCTTACCCGTTGTCGAGCGGCGCTTCCACCGCGTACTCATCGCCGTAAAACTTGCTGGTGCTTCGCGTATGGAAAGTGATTGCGCGGATCGGTTCGTACTTCGGTTCGCCGAGGTCCGGCAGTACCTCGAGGACCTCGTCTTCCCACACGTACACAGCCATCGGGAACGAGATGCGCGCCCGGCCGGTCATTGCGCCGTCGCGCGGGCGTCCGACGCGGTGTGTCGTCGACGGCAGCAGGTCATTCGTGATGCGCTGCATATAGTCGCCGGTGTTGATGATGATCGAACCGGGCGGCGCGTCGAGCCGCACCCACCTGCCGCTCTGGTGGTTCCATACCTGCAGGCCGCTGACTTTCGACGCCGGCAGCAAGGTGAACAGGTCGACGTCTTCGTGGCCCAGCAGGCGGCCCGCGCCGCTGGCGAGCTCGGCGTCGCCGAGCGGCGGAAAGTAGTTTAACGGCAGGCGGGAGTGGTTATGTTCAAGCTTTGCGTCATAAATGGCTGGATCAACACCGAAGCCCTGGAACATGACCGACGCGACCGGTTTGAACAGCTTTTCGTGTTCGACCGCCAGGCGGCGGAACACCGGTTCGTACGCCGGGTCGGGCCAGAACGCCTGCGGATCGAACGGGGTGTCGCGCCGCTGCGGCATGTCGAACGCCCGCCGGCAGAACACCCAGCCTTCGACGAGGTCCGGATGGATGTCGCTCGTTTCGCGAATCGGGAAGTAACCCTGGCTGACCGAACCCTGCCGCGCCGCGCGAAAGCGCATTTTTTCCTCTAGCGGGAACGAGGTGAAGAATCGTTCCGTGGCGGCTTCGATCTCGTCGTACAGCGCCGGGTCGACACCGTGCCCGGTGAGCACCGCGAAACCGATGTCGCGCATCGCGCCACTGAATTCGTCGGCGAACACGGCTCTTGCGTGGTCGTCACCGTGCAGGTAGCGGCCGAGGTCGAGCGTCGCGATCTCGTAGTCCTCGTCAAACTCGTCGCCCGGCGACTCGGCGAGCCGGTAGGTGTGGCTTTTCTCTACCTGGTCGTAGCGAGAGAAATCGCGGTTGAGCGCATTGAGGTCCGTTCCGGCCATCCGGATAGCCTACCAGACGGACGCCGGGCGGCGCGCAGCATTACGGGTATATGCGGTACTCGAACTGCGGCAGGTAAACGTCGTTGTGCGGCTGCAGGAACGCGACGATATCGATCAGCTCCTGCACGGTCATGTAGCCATTGTAGACCGGCATTTTCGACTCGCCGTCGTTCGAAACGACCTCGGGTGCGTAGCCCTGCGCGAGCTTGTGCGACGGGTTGATGATCGCAGTGACGAGTTCGCCATAGGTCTTGACGCGCGTGACTGTGCCGCCGAGCGCGACGAACGGCGGGTCGGCCAGCGGCACGCCCGAAAACGTCTCGCCCGCGACCGTGTGGCACTCGTGGCAGTGGAGGTAGGTGAACGCTTCCCGGCCCATTACCGCATTGCCCGGCGGCAGGCTGAAGCCTTTCTCGGACATGCGATCGCCACCACAGCCGCCGAGGCCGATCAGCGCAACGACAAGAACGATTCGAATGATGTTCTGCATATTTGTTACGTGTGAACAATTTGACGTCGATGCAACGCATTGCAGCACGCACGAACGACGACTGCGATTCGGGAAAACCGCAGCGCGTGCGTATTTACCGCAATCGTCCCGGGTCTTGTTATGCTGTTGGCAGAGTTTTCAAGGCACCTACTAATCGGGGGTAATAATGAGACACGGAAGAATTCTGACCATTGTCGTTTGCGGCGCGCTGTCGTTGGCCGCGTTTGCGGACACGGCACCGGAGGACGCTGCGGACTACCGCAAGTCGGTGATGACCTCGCTCCGCGGCCATATCGGCGCGGTGTCGATGGTGGTTCGCGGCCTGGTCGAGGACCGTGGTCACCTCGTCGACCACGCGCGCGGTCTGGCTAACGGCGCCCGCGAGATGTCGCACCTGTTCGCGGAAGGCACGAACGTCGAGGGCTCGGATGCGCTGCCGGTCATCTGGGAAGAACCCGAAGCGTTCGCCGCAGCGATCGAAAAGTCGCAGCAGGGAACCGCGGCATTCGTCGAAGTGGTCGAAGGTGGCGACATGGAAGAAATTGGGGCGGCGTTCCGCGAGGTGGGAATGTCCTGCCGCGGTTGTCACGACCGCTATCGTGTCTCGCGCGACTGATCGCGCGCTGCTGCTGATCCCGGTCGCCGTCGCGCTCGTCGCGGCGGCGCCGGCCTTTGCGCAGGACGGTTCGGATTCCGATCCGCAGGCCGACGTGCTCGAGCGCGGTCGCTACATCCTCCACGCCGGGGGCTGTATCACCTGTCACACGGTTGAGGACGACGCCGCCGGTCTTCTCGCCGGCGGCAGGGCGCTCGAGTCGCCGTTCGGCACGTTCTATGCGCCGAACATCACGCCCGACCCGGACACCGGCATCGGCTGCTGGAGCGACGAGGATTTCCTGAACGCGTTCTGGGAAGGTACCAATCCCGACGGCGACCACTATTTCCCGTCCTTTCCCTACACGGCGTACACGGGCGTCAGCCGCGACGACCTGCTGGCGCTGAAAGCGTATCTGTTCAGCGTCGAACCGGTCGTCCGCGAAAACCGCGAACACGACCTCGCGCTGCTGGTGTCGTCGCGTACGGCTGCCGGGGCGTGGAAGCGGCTCAATTTCGACGCCGGGCGATTCGTGCCCGACCCGGAAAAAGACGACGAGTGGAATCGCGGCGCCTACCTCGTGCGCCACCTCGGGCACTGCGGCGAATGCCACACGCCGCGCAGCCGCACCGGCGCGCTGCTCCCGGAGCGCGAGATGGCGGGCAGCGAGCTCGGCGACGAGAAGATTCCCAACATCACGCCGCATCGCGCCGACGGCATCGGCCGCTGGAGAGCGTCGGACATCGAGTATTTCCTCGATATCGGCATGCTGCCGGACGGTGATTTCACCGGCAGCTCGATGGTCGACGTAATCGAGGACAACACCAGCAAGCTGACGCGGGCCGACCGGCGTGCCATAGCCGCCTACCTGCTTTCACTGCCGCCGCTGCCCGACGAGGATTGATCAGAGTCTCCCTGGCGTCGCTGTAACAATTCGTTACGAAAGCGGCGTGAAATGAGGGCGAAAATCCCCTAGCATTCAAATCCTGTCCGGTCCTCGGGCAGGCTGATTCACTTCGCGTAATGGAGATTTGCATGCTGCAAAAAGGCATATTCCTTTCGCTTGTCCTTGTTGCCGGCGCCGTGGCCGCGCAGGAAGAAGCAGCGGACGGCCCGTGGTCGGGCAACGCCTCGCTGGGCTTTCTCAGCACCTCCGGCAATACCGACACCACCAGCTACAACACCAAGCTCAGGGTCGGCTACAGCCCCAACGACTGGTCGCACACGTTCACCGCTTCGGCGAACGGCGCCATCGAGAGCGAGGTGACGACGGCCGAGGCGTACCAGGCCGGCTGGAAGTCCGAATACAACTTCACGGAAACCGATTTCGTTTTCGGCCGCCTCAACTGGCGCAAGGACCGCTTCAGCGGTGTCGAGGAACAGCGAACCGAATCCGTGGGTTACGGCCGCCGCCTGATCGACACGCCGAGCCACATTCTGAACGCCGAGATCGGCGCCGGTCACCGCGCCGCGACGCTTGCGGACGGTACCAAGGAATCCGGCTTCATCGGCCGCGCCGGCGTCGACTATAACTGGATCTTCAGCGAGACCTCGGGCTTCGAGCAGACGGTCGACGTCGAGTCGGGCGCCGACAACACCTACATCGAGTCGGTGAGTGCGCTCAGGGCGCGCGTCCTCGGTGATTTTGCCGTGGTGCTGTCGTACACGATCAAGCACAACACCGACGTGCCGGTCGGCAGCCAGAAGACGGACCGGCTGTCCGCTGTGTCCATCGAGTACTCTTTCTAGAACCCGTCCCGAGACAGGTTCCGATTACCAGGCGACCGCGCCGCCGTCCTCGGCGCGCGGGTCCGCCGCGCCGTACATCACCCGCGTCTCCGGGTCGCAGTACACCATCATCGCCTGGCCGATGGCCGTGTCACGGACGACCTCGTGCCCGCGCTGCGCGTACTGCGCCAGCGTGTCGGCGGGAATGCCCCAGGTCTCGACGTCGGTCTCGTCCGGCAGCCACTGGTGGTGGATGCGCGGCGCGCTCACGGCGCGCGCGACGTTCATGTCGTGGTCGACGACGTTAAGGATCGTCTGCAGTGTCGTGTTGATGATCGTGCGCCCGCCCGGCGTGCCGGTGGCGAACAGGGGCACGCCGTCTTTCGCGACCACGGTCGGCGTCATGCTCGACAGCATGCGCTGTTCGGGCCGGATCTGGTTCGGCAGCGTGCCGATCGTCCCGGACTCGTCGGTAACACCGGGTTGCGCATTGAAGTCGCCCATCTCGTTGTTGAGCAGGAAGCCCGCGCCCTCGACGACGATCTTGCTACCGTAGCCCTGTTCCAGCGTGTACGTCAGCGACACCATGCTGCCGTCGCTGTCGACGACCGAGAAATGCGTCGTGTCATCGCTTTCATAGATTTCGCCGAAGCGCTCGGGATCGCTCTCGGACGCCGCGTGCAGCAGGATCGTGCCGCGTCGTTTCTCCGCGTGCTCTTTCGAGATCAGGCGTTCGATCGGCATGTTCTCGTTGAAGTCCGGGTCGCCGAGGTAGCGCGCTCGGTCGGCGAATGCGCGGCGCATCGACTCGGTCAGGAGATGCAGGTACAGCGCAGAATTGTGGCCGATCGCGCCGAGGTCGTAACCCTCCAGTATGTTCAGCATCTGCACCAGCACAGTGCCGCCGGAACTCGGCGGAGGCATGCTGACGATCTCGTAGCCGCGATACGTGCCGCGAATCGGCTCCCGCTCTTTCGCTTCGTATTGCGCCAGGTCTTCACGGGTGATGAGGCCGCCGTTCGCCGCCATGAACTCGTGCAGCAGCTCCGCCGTTTCGCCCTGGTAGAAACCGGACGCACCCCGGTCGCGAATGCGCTCCAGCGTCCGCGCGAGATCCGGCTGTTTCCAGGTGTCGCCCGGCTGCCAGAACGAGCCGTCCTCACGCAGGAAAATCTTCGCCGAACTCGGGTACAGGTCCCACGACGCCTTGCGCCGCTTGAACGAGTCGTGCAGGTACCAGGTGATCGGAATGCCGTTGCGGGCGAGATCGACCGCGGGCTGGACCAGGTCGCGCCACGGCAGCGACCCGAGCCGCTCGTGTGCGAGCGCCATGCCGGCCACGGTGCCGGGAACGCCGACCGCAAGGATGCCGTCGTGGTTCGAATTGGCGCGGACGTTGCCGTCCTCGTCGAGATACATCGGGCGGGTCGCCGCGAGCGGCGCTTTTTCGCGAAAGTCGAACGTCGTGGCCTCGCCGTCGGCGCCGTGATAGACGAGGAAGCCGCCGCCGCCGATGTTGCCTGCCGTCGGGAACGTCACGGCCATGGCGAACGCCGTCGCGACAGCGGCGTCGATCGCGTTGCCGCCTTTTTTCAGGATATCGACGCCGACCTCGGACGCGATCCGCGACGACGAGGCGACGATGCCGTTCTGTCCGCGCACCGGGTGGTAAGCGGTGCCCTGCGCCAGCGCGGACGTTGCGACGAACAGGGTGAAAAGGAGGGCGAGAAACAGGGAGATGTAGCGCTGCGTTTTCACAAATCGATTCCCGTAGAGCAAACTAGCGGCTGCGAAAAGAACGGCGAATTCTACACGACGGCGACGGCAGGAGACGGACATGGACAAAATGCGGTGGTTCGGCACACTCGTTGCGATTTCGGCCGTTTCTGCATTCGATGCCGCCGCAGACCCGGTCCGGTATACGGCGGATCGCTGGCATACGCGCATCTACTTCGATATCGATCACATGGGGTTGTCGAACTACGGTGGCCGCTTCACCGAGTTCGACATCGATTTTCTTTTCGATGAGGAAGATTTCTCGAAGAGTTTTGTCGAGGTCCGGGTACCGGTCGCAAGCATCGACACCTTCAGCCCGGAGCTGAACGAGAAAATGCCAAGCGTCGCCTTCTTCGATGCCGCCGATCACCCGGTCATGCATTTCCGCAGCACGAAGATAGAGCAGCTGGACAGTTCACGTGCAAGGATGACCGGCGACCTGACCATTCGCGGCGTCACGTTGCCGGTGATATTCGACGTGACAATGAACGGAAAGGTCCTGCATCCGTTCTACAACTTGCATAACATCGGCTTTTCCGCGACCGGGAGCGTCGACAGCCGCGCCTATGGCGTGAACCGGCTGCCCGAGTGGATGCTCGCATCGATGGTGAACGTGCGTATCGAGCTGGAGGCCTTCGAAGGCGACTCGGTGCCTTATTACGACGAATGAACAGAACGAGAAGAGGAATCGCTATGAACAGGAGATCGTTTGTTGAACTGCTCGGCGCCGCATCGGTGCTGGCAGGCGTGAGCACTGCTGCGCGCGCGCAGCAGGCCGGCGGTGCCGAGGCGAAACTGAAAGCGCTCGGACTCGAGCTGCCCGAGCCGTCGCCGCCGGTCGCCGCGTACGTGCCGTACCGTATCGTCGGCGACCAGCTCTATATCGCCGGCAACATCCCGCCGCTCGACGCCGACGTGCCAACCGCCGGCAAGGTCGGCGCAGACCTGACGCCGGAGCAGGGCTATGCTGCCGCGCGGCTCGCGGGCCTGCGCGTGCTGGCGCAGCTCCGGCACGCCTGCGGTGGCAACCTCGACCGGGTCGTGCAGGCGCTGCAGATCCGCGGCTTCGTCAACTGTACCGACGACTTCAGCGGCCAGTCCGGCGTCATCAACGGCGCATCCGAGCTGTTCCGCGACGTCTTCGGCGAGGCAGGGCTCGCGGCCCGCGCCGCCCTCGGCACGAATGCGCTGCCGCTCAACGCGGCGGTCGAGATCGAATCGATCTGGCAGATTCGGGTCTGAGCCGGTGGCCCCGATGAAACGATTCGCCGCCTGCTGCCTGTGCCTGGTCGCCACCGCGTGCGCGTCGGCGGACGACGCGTCGTGGCCGTTCACCGCGACGCCGGTTGCCGAATTCGACGAGCCCTGGGCGATGACGTTCCTGCCGGACGGCCGGCTGCTCGTCACGGAAAAGGAAGGGCGGCTGCTCGTCGTCACGCAGGACGGCAGCAAGTCAGCGCCGCTGGCCGGCGTGCCGGCGGTCGCCTACGGCGGCCAGGGCGGGCTCGGTGACGTGGTCCTGCATCCCGGCTTTGCCGAAAACGGCATCGTCTACCTGAGCTACGCGGAGGCGGGCAGCGGCAACGCCCGCGGCGCCGCGGTGATCCGCGCAAGGCTCGCGCTCGATGGTTCGAAGGGTGGCGCACTCGAGGACGTCGAGGTCATCTGGCGGCAGGTGCCGAAAGTCAGCGGCCGCGGCCATTACGGGCATCGGCTGGCTTTCGACGACGACGGCTACCTCTTCATTTCGTCGGGAGAGCGGCAGAAGTTCGACCCGTCGCAGGATATGCAGGGCAATCTCGGCAAGGTCGTGCGCCTCTTCGACGACGGTCGCGTGCCGGACGACAACCCGTTCGCGGATCAGGGCGGTGTGACGGCGGAGATCTGGTCGCTGGGGCACCGCAATCCGCTCGGGCTTGCGTTCGACGCCGACGGCCGGCTCTGGAACCAGGAGATGGGGCCGCGCCACGGTGACGAGCTGAATCTCGTCGTCCGCGGCGAGAACTACGGCTACCCGATCGTTTCGAACGGCGACCACTACAGCGGCGAGGAAATACCGGATCACGACACGCGGCCGGAATTCGCGGCGCCGAAAGCGTACTGGGTGCCGGCCATTTCGCCGGCCGGGCTGATGTTCTACGACGGCGAGCTGTTCCCGGAGTGGCGCGGCAGTGCGTTCATCGGCGGGCTGTCGTCGCGCGCGCTGGTGCGGGTCGAGTTCGACGGCGAGCGGGCATACGAAGCCGAACGATTCGACATGGGCGCACGAATCCGCGAGCCGGAGCAGGGTCCGGACGGCGCCATCTGGATACTCGAGGACGGGAGGGGCGGCAGGCTTCTGAAGCTGACGCCGAAGAACTGATGGGTGAACTGAAAGGAAAATGCCTGTGCGGCGCGGTGACCTTCAGCGCCTCTGGTGCGAGCAGCGACTATCACGCCTGTCACTGCGGGATGTGCCGGCGCTGGGGTGGCGGGCCGTTCTTCGCTGCTGGCGTAGGGGGCGTCACGTTCGAAGGCGAGGACAAGCTGCGCCGCTACGATTCGTCCGAGTGGGCCGAACGCGGCTTCTGCGGGGACTGCGGCACGCATCTTTTCTACCGGCTCAAGGGAGAGGATCAGTACATCATGAGCGTGGGCGCGTTCGACAACGCGGATTCGTTCCGGCTGCACGGCGAGATCTACATCGACGCGAAGCCGGACGGTTACGCGTTTGCCGGCGATCACGAGCGACTGACCGAGGCAGAGACGATCGCGAAGTTCACCGGCGGCTGACGGCCGGAACGGGACGATGGCAGGCGGCAGGCAGCGGGTCGATCGCATAGAGCTGTCGATTGCCGTGGTGCTGCAGCTCGGCATACTGATCGTGACGATCGGTTCCCGGGTCGAGCGCGCCTGGCTGACGGCCTTCGCCGGTGCCGTCGTCCTGCTGCTGACGTTCGCACCGGCCATCATCGAGCGCAAACTGCGCCTGACCCTGCCGGTCGAGTTCACGCTCGTCACCTGCGTGTTCCTTTATGCGAGTTTCATCCTCGGCGAGGTGCGGGATTTCTACGAGCGCATCTGGTGGTGGGACCTGGCGCTGCACGGACTGTCGGCGCTGACCATCGGCGTCATCGGTTTCCTGAGTATCTACGTGTTCTGGATGACGCGCCGGGTGCGGGTCGCTGCGGGCTGGATCGCGACCATCACGTTCGCAATCGCCGTCTCGGTGGGGACCGTGTGGGAGATCTTCGAATTCCTGATGGACTGGTATTTCGGATTCGAGATGCAAAGTTCAGGTCATCTCGACACGATGACCGACCTCATTATCAATGCGATTGGCGCAGCAATTGCCGCTGCTTTCGGCTACTTCTATGTCTACGACAAGGACAGCGATATCGTACGTCGCATGCTCGACGCAATCGCGGCGCGCCGCGATAGAATGGCCAAAACAAAAAGAAAGGGTCAGCGATGAAGAGCGTTGCGAGTTCCCGCACGCCGGTACCGGCCGAGGAAACGGTCAGCGGTTTCCAGATCGGGGTCGTGATCATCGGCATCTCGATCACGCTGCCGCTGCTCTACAGCGCTGGTGAGCTCGCCGAAGGCGTGGGCTTCGCAAACGGCGTACTCGCCGTCATCGCCGGCGCACTGATCCTGTCCGTCATGTCCGTGCCTGCCTCGATCGTCGGCCAGCGCAGCGGCCTGTCGAGCTACATGATCATCGAGCACACGTTCGGTTACGCCGGCGCGAAGTTCGTCAATTTCTGGTTCGGCCTGTTCCTGCTCGGCTGGTACGCGGTCACCGCGGAGTTGTTCGGCCGCACGCTTTTTCTCGCCGCCGGGCAGCTGACGACGCTCGACATACCCGAGCCGGTCTACACGATTGCGAGCAGTGCGCTGGTCACGGTGACGACAATCTACGGTTTCCGCGCCATCGACCGGCTGGCGCTGATCGCTGTACCGTTCCTGCTGCTGGCACTGATCGGCGTCGTGGTGCTGTCGCTGCGTCAGGTGGCGTTCAGCGACCTGCTCACGCTGAGCGGCAATACCATCGACATGCCGACGGCGATTTCGGCGGTCGTCGGTGCCGCGATCGTCGGCGTCGTGCTGATGCCGGACCTGACCCGCTATGCGCGCAATACCCTGGACTGCGTCACCGCCTCGTTCCTGGGCCAGGGCGGCGGCATCGTCGTCGCCTACGTCGCCGGCATGATCCCGGTGCTGGTCTGGGGCGAACTCGAGCCGATGAACTACATGGTGCTGATCGGCTACGGCGGCATCGCGCTGGCCGTCATCGTGTTTGCGACCTGGACGACAAACGTCATCAACCTGTATTCGATGGCTCTCGCGGCCCGCGCCTCGGTGCCGGTCGGGCATTACCCCGAGGTCGTGATCGCGGGCGGCATCGTCGGCACGCTCGCGGCACTCGCCGGCATATCCGACTACCTGATCGAGTTCCTAGTGACCCTGGGCCTGCTCGTGCCGCCGATCGCCGGCGTTTACCTGGTCGACTTCTTCGTCTTTCACCGCACGGATTTTTCCGAAACGCATCTCGAGAAGCGGCGGCCGATCCGCACCAACGCCGTCATCGCCGGCATCGGCAGCGGCGTGCTCTCGACCTGGATGTATTTCAACGACCTGTCGCTGACGACGATCGCGCCGCTCGATTCGCTGGCGATCTCGGTGCTCGTCTACCTGCTGCTCGAAAAGCTCCGCGCGGCGCGAAGCGCCTGAGCATGCGCATCGGTATCGACGTCGGCGGTACCCACACCGATGCGGTTGTGATCGCCAACGGCGACGTTATTGCGTCGACCAAGGTGCTGACCAGCGCCAACGTGCGGGACGGCGTCGTCGCGGCGCTCGACGCCGTGATGGCCGAGTGCGACATTTCCGGAGACGATATCGAAGCCGTGATGATCGGCACGACGCAGTTCACCAATGCCGTCGTCGAGCGGCGTTCGCTGCACGAGACCGCGATCATCCGCGTTGCGCTGCCCTCCGGCGAAATGGTGCCGCCGATGTGCGACTGGCCCGATGACATTGCCGACGCGCTGGGTCGCCACGTGTACATGATCCACGGCGGACGCACCTACGACGGATTTCCGATCGCGCCGCTCGACGAAGACGAGATCGACCGCGTCATCGACGACCTGGCGGCGAAAGACATCGGCCTGGTTGCGATCGCGGCTGTCTTCTCGCCGTCGGATCCGGCCCAGGAGCACTACGTCGCAAAGCGTCTCGCCGAGCGCCTGCCCGCCGCCCGCGTCACGCTGTCGCACAGCATCGGCCGCATGGGTCTGCTCGAACGGGAGAATGCCGCGCTGCTGAACGCGAGCCTGCTGCCGCTCGCGGACCGCGTCGTCGCCTCCTTCGGCGACGCACTGGCGGCGCGGGACATTCGCTGTCCTTTCTATCTCAGCCAGAACGACGGCACACTGATGTCGAAGGAGTTCGCCGCCGAGTTCCCGGCGCTGACGTTCGCGTCGGGGCCGACGAACTCGCTGCGCGGCGCAAGCCTGCTGACCGATCTCGCCGACGCGATCGTGGTCGACATCGGCGGCACGACCTCGGACGTCGGCGTGCTCGCCGGCGGCTTTCCGCGGCAATCCAACGTCGCGATCGAGGTGGGCGGTGTGCGCACGAATTTCCGCATGCCCGACATCCTGGCGATCGGCCTCGGCGGCGGCAGCCTGGTCCGCGATGATGGCGAATCGATCGGTCCGCAGTCCGTGGGCTACCGGCTGGTCGAGGAAGGGCTGGTGTTTGGCGGCAACACATTGACCGCAACCGACATCGCCGTGGGAAGCGGCGCCGCGGACATCGGCAGCGTGGCAAAAGTCGCGGATCTCGATGGCGAACTCGTGCGCACGGCGACGAACACGATGCACCGCATGGTGGACAACGCGATCGACCGCATGAAGTCGAGCCGCGAGCCGGTGCCGGTCGTGCTGGTCGGCGGCGGCGCGGTGCTGATGTCGCAGCCGCTGCGCACGGCGTCGGTCGTGCACCGACCCGAGCACGCGGGCGTGGCCAACGCGATCGGTGCGGCGAACGCGCAGATTGGTGCGGAGTCCGAACGCATCGTCTCCTACCGCCAGGAGCCGCGCGAGCAGGTGCTGGCGGCGATGCAGGCGGCGCTGAAGGACAAGCTCGTCGCCGAGGGCGCGGCTCCTGACAGCCTGCGCCTGGCCGACGTCGAGGAAACGGCGATCTCGTATCTCGCCGAAGCCTCGACCCGCGTCCGGGTCAAGATGGTCGGAGATCTCGACTTCGACGGAGCTGGAAAGTGACGGTTACGATCGGCCACGAGGACATCGCCGCGCTGTGCACGGGCTCGGTCTTTCTCGCGACGGGCGGCGGCGGCGATCCCTACGTCAGCCGCATCCTCGTCGAGCAGGCGCTCAAGGCCTACGGGCCGGTCACGCTGACGCGGCTCAAGGACGTTCCCGACGACGCCCACGTCGTTGCGATCGGCGAGGTCGGCGCGCCGACGATCAGCCTCGAGCAGCTGCCGATCGGCACCGAATGCCTCGAGTCGGTCGATCGCTACGAAGAGTGGACAGGAAAGCGCATCACGCATCTCGTCTCATTCGAAGTCGGCGGCGCCAACTCCGTGATTCCGCTGATCGCGGCGGCCGCGAAAAAGATCGCCCTGATCGACGGCGACGGCATGGCACGCGCGCTTCCCGAGGCGCAGATGATGACGTTCGCAATCGAGGGTGTGCGGCCGTCACCGGCGGTCGCGGTCGACTACGCGGGCGGTGCCGTGTACTTCGACACCGCGACGACCGAACTCTACGAACGCCAGGTGCGCAACGTCGCAATGGCGATGGGCGGCATGATCTTCACCGCCGAGCACCCGATGCGGGGAGACGTGGCGAAACGCGCGATCGTGCCCGGCACGATCAGCTTCGCCCTGGAACTCGGGCGCGTGATCGAGGCGAATCGCGGTAGCGCCGATGCGATCGAGGCGCCGCTTGCAGAACTGTTTGCCGGTTCGGGCTACGGCGTGCTGAAAAAACTCTACACCGGCAAGATCGTCGATATCGAACGGCGCGTGGTGGGCGGCTTCGACGTCGGGGAGGCAGTGCTGGAATCGGTGGGCAACGCGGCGCCTCCGATGAAGCTCACGATCAAGAACGAGTTCCTGGTCGCGAAGGTCGGCGATCGTGTCGTCGCGTCCGTGCCGGACCTGGTCACGATGGTCGACCACGAGACCTCGCAGCCGATCAATTCCGAGCGCATTCACTACGGCCAGCGGGTCACCGTTTTCGGCATCGGGTGCCCGGCGCACTTCCGCACGGACAAAGCGCTCGCGGTCGTCGGCCCGCGCGCGTTCGGCTTCGATTTCGATTATCAATCGATCGAAAAGTTATAAGCGACAAACGCGCACCGGCGTTCAGTCCAGTGCCCGCCTAGACCCTTAATAACTCGTTGTCATATCACAACAATCGGCCCCTGCGGGCCCGTTGACAATCCCCGTGCCAGCGCATATCAGCAGTCGTATCAACGTTTCTGCAGGCACCGCGCGGTGCCGAGGGACTGTTGCAGTAACCCAACATGATCAACAGGCGGGGCGCACACGGGTGCGCTTTTGCCCTCGTTCGAGGGGGATTAAGACATGCACAAAAGGCATACCTTGAGGTTTGCCGGTCTGGCGTTGTTCGCGACCGGCATATCGGGCCCGGCGGCGCTGGCTCAGCAGGAGCCGCTGGAAGAGATCACCGTGACCGGTTCGCGCATCGCTCGCGACCCGAATCTCGGCGCGCCGGTCGCGGTGCAGTCTGTCACGGCCGAGGACATCCAGCTGTCCGGCGAGATGGACGTGACCGAAGTCGTCCGTGACATTCCCGCCCTGATTACGAGCAACTCCGGCGATCTCTCCGTCAACGCATCCGCATTCGACAGCGAAGATTCCGGCGTCACGAATCTCGCCGGCGAAGCCGTGCTGCAGCTTCGTGGCATGGGTCTCGAGCGAACGCTCGTGCTCGTGGACGGGCGCCGCCACGTCGCGGGTTCGCCCGGCAATGCCGCGGTCGACATCAACACCATTCCGCAGGCACTGATCGAACGCGTCGAAGTGCTGACCGGCGGTGCATCGGCGATCTACGGTGCCGACGCGGTAACCGGCGTCGTCAACTTCATCATGAAGGACGACTTCGAGGGTCTCGAGATCAACGCGCAGACCGGCATCTCGGGCGACGGCGACGGCGAGGACTATCGCCTGAGCGGCGTCTGGGGCACGAATTTTGCCGAGGAGCGCGGCAACTTCACGGTTGCCGTCGACTACCGCAAGCGCGAACCGCTGCGTCAGGGAGACCGGACGTGGTCGACCGACAACGGTATTGCATCCGACGACAACAATCCCGCGCTGCGATTCCAGCGCGGCGACATCGGCGCATCGACACCGAACTTCCAGGCGTTCTTCGACCCCGCGCGCGGCTACTTTCCGTGGGGCATGCGCATCCCGACGGCGGCAGCCGATTTCATCGCCGATTACAACGCGGCGTTCGGCGCGGACCCGAACCTGACGCCGGAAGAGCTGGCCCTGATCGACCGCGCCGCCACGGCGCCGACCCGGTTCATCGGGCGGCAACGGACGTTTTCGATCAGCTCGGAAGGCGGCGTCATCGTCCCCGGCAACTTCACGTTCTCGGGCCTCGATCTCGACAACAACGGCAACGAGGACTGCCTCGACTCCTTCCTGGGCTTCAACAGCCTGCTCGAGGGCCAGGCATTCGGCCTGACCGGCGGCTGCTGGAATATCGACCAGGGCGGCGTCGTGCGTATTTACGAAGACGGCCTGGTGGCCGGTAACTTCAACCAGTTCGGCGGTGACGGCGTGCATGCGTTCGGCTACGACCCGGACTTCCTCACGCTCGACGACGAACGCATCAACGTCAACCTGTCCGGCCGTTACGACGTCTCGTCCGACCTGACGCTGTTTGCCGAGTTCAAGTACGTGCAGCAGGAGACGCGCAATTTCGGCGTCGGTACCGGGTTTTACGATCTGTTGACGGTCGCGCCGGACAACCCGTTCATTCCGGCGGCGCTGCAGCCGATCGCGGGTCCGGCAGGCGGATTCTTTATCACCCGCGATCCGCAGGATCTCGGCGGCTCGAACGACGTTAACGAGCGCGACACGACACGCTTCGTTATCGGCATGGAAGGCGAGTTCGATAACGGCTGGGGTTACGAGTTCTCGCTGAACCGGGGCCAGTCGCACATCAAGCAGATCGACAACGGCGCAACGATCATGGACCGTTTCTTTGCCGCGATCGACGTGACCACCGACGGCAGCGGCAATCCGGTCTGCCGCTCGGAACTCGACGGTTCACGCGCGCCGACGACGATCTTCGACATTCCGTTGTTCGACTTCGGCTTTTTCACGTTCAACCCCGGCGACGGTTCCTGCGTGCCGTACAACATACTGAACGGACCGCAGGGTGCGACGCAGGCCGTGATCGACTGGATCATGACCGACGTCGTACATGAATACGACGTCGAGCAGACCGTGTTCTCCGGCGTTATCAACGGCGACACCGGCATCGGTTTCTCGGCCGGCGACATCGCATTCGCCGCCGGCGCGGAGTTCCGCACCGAGAGCAGCAAGTCGAGTTTCGATCCGCTGACCCAGGGCGAGTGCACGGTCACCACACCCGACTGCGCCGCCGGGCAGCTGGTCCGCGACCTGCCCAACTTCCGGCAGACCTCGCTCGTGTTCGATCCGGAGTTCCTGGTCAGCAACTCGAAGGGCGACTACAACGTCTGGGAGGTCTTCGGCGAAGCCGAGGTGCCGCTGCTGGAGGGCATGCGCGGCGCGGAAGAACTGACGTTCAATGCCGCGGCGCGGTTCTCGCAGTACTCGAACGTCGGCGACACGCTGACCTGGCAGGCAGGCCTCGTCTACACGCCGGTCGAGGACATTCGTTTCCGCACGACGCTTTCACGGGCCGTCCGTGCGCCGAACATCGCCGAGCTGTTCCAGCCGGAGCAGGCGGCGACCTTCCGCCCGACCGATCCCTGCGAGCAGTCGGAAATCGACACGCTCATTGCGAACGGCGATCCGCGGGGACAGATTCGCGCTACGAACTGCCAGGCGGACGGCATCCCGCAGGGATTCTCCGATCCGCTCTCGGCGCGTTTCTCCGGGGTCAACAGCGGCAACAGCGAGCTGACCGAGGAAGAGGCAGACACGTTCACGATCGGCTTCGTGTTCACGCCGTCGTTCCTCGAGGGATTCACCGCATCGATAGACTTCTGGGACATCGAGATCAATGATGCGATTTCCTTCGTCGACGACCAGGACATCGTTGACAACTGCTACGACTCGGCGACGTTCCCGAACCAGTTCTGCACCCTGTTCACACGCAACCGCGACCCGAACTCCGCGCAGTTCCTGGGGCTCAACTTCCTGCGCCAGACGCAGCTCAACTTCGGCAAGATCGAATCGGCGGGTGTCGACTTCGAACTCGGCTACGCGTTCGAAGTCGGGGAGCACGGGTTCGATGTCGGTGTTCAGGGTACGAAGGTCGAGAAGCTCGACGAGTTCTTCGATCCCGGCGACCCGACCGCCGTCGATCCGGAGCTTGGCGAACTGCGTCGCCCGGAACTATCGGGTGCAGCGCACCTGGGCTGGACGTTCGGTCCGCTGTACGCGCGCTGGACGTCGCTGTACCAGGACAGCCAGGCCCTGGCCGACGTGGAAATCGAAACCTCGTCGTTCACCTTCGGCCCGGCGGGCTTCAGCGACGACTTCTGGTCGCATGACCTGTCCGTGTCGTACGACTGGAACGACAGCGTTCGGGTCTTCGGCGGCATCAACAACGTGACCGACGAAATCCCGTTCCTGACCGAATGGGCCTACCCGGTCAGTCCGCGCGGTCGTTACTTCTTCGTCGGCCTGAATTACGTCATGCAGTAGCTCGCGCAAGTCAACGGGGGACCGGCCGCCGGCAAATACCCGGTGGCAACCGGAAAACCGGGGCCGATCGGCCCCGGTTTTTTTTGTGCCAGGCGAATCCCGCCTGCCAATCAATCGGTTATAACTTGTATCGCCTGGTTTGGCCGGTGTCGGAATCGATTACATCGCGCTATATGGAAAGGCTGTTGCCGTATTGCAACACGTGCTTCCGAATCGACATTGACAATCGTCCCGATTACGTCTATCACTAGGCCGCATAAGGTGTTTCTGCACCGCTGACCGGCTCCCGGACCCTTGTTGCCCCGCAC
>CALKYK010000140.1 GCA_938003715.1 uncultured Gammaproteobacteria bacterium | reverse complement strand
GCGGAGAGGGTGGGATTCGAACCCACGAAGGGCTACTAACCCTTGATGGTTTTCAAGACCAGTGCATTCAACCGCTCTGCCACCTCTCCCCGATTTTATGAAGCGCCATGCATTCTGCTTGCCACGTGGGGCTATTTCAACAAAGCGAACCATGCGCAGCGACGGCGGTCCGAGTACACTGGATACCGCTGTCCGACTTGAAGCCATGCCCGCCAGAATGAAATCCAAGACGACCGCAACGGCGCTGGCGTCGTTGCTGCTCCTGCTACAGGTACCGAAAGTTGCCAATGCGGACCTGAATGCCGAATTCGAGGCGCTTTCCGGCACCGCCGGCGCGGACGGCGCGGCATGGCTCGAGCTCGCCGTGCGCGCACGAGCGGAGACAGATATCGACATCGCATTGGCGGCGCTGCAACGCGCGGAGGCGGCCGGTGCGTCGGCAATTCGTGTCGCCCTGGAGCGAGTTCGTCTGCAGATCGTGCAGCAGCAGTTCGAGTCGGCAGTCGCGCAACTCAGCGCGCTTGCCGACAACGGTTTTACTGCGGTGCGCGCACTGCAGGGCGATGCCGTCATCAGCTCTCTCGCCGGGCGCGGGGACTACGACGCGCTGATCGAACGAATGCAGAACGTGGCGTTTCCCTGCGCGCACGACGAGCGTTTTCGCGCTTTCGACTTCTGGCTCGGCGAGTGGGCCGTCCACACCGCCGATGGCAGCTACGCGGGCCGGAACGTGATCTCCGCGGAGGAAAGCGGCTGCGTCATGGTCGAGCGCTGGACGAGCGCCGGCGGCGGAACGGGCATGAGCGTCAACTATCTCGATGCCGCGACCGGGCAGTGGGTGCAGGTGTGGAATGCCGAGGGCGGCACGCAGATCGACATCCGCGGCGGCATGACGAACGAAGGCATGCGTCTCGAAGGACAGATCCACTACGTTGCCGGCGGCACGACGGCGCCGTTCCGCGCACTCTGGACGCCGCTCGAGGACGGTCGGGTGCGGCAGTTCTTCGAGCAGTCGAACGATGGCGGCGCAACCTGGCAACCGTGGTTCGAAGGCTTCTACAGCCGCATCGACGCGGCCGGGGCGGGGCATTGATCATGCAGTTCAGGAACCGTCCGTTACCGGCAGGAAACCCGCTTGCCAGCGCGCTCGTCGTCATCGTCGGCGCGGTGGTCATCGCGCTGTCGCTGGTGCTGGGCTTCGTCGCGCTGCTCGCCCTTGTCGCCTTCGTGCTGGTCGGGGCGCTCGTCATGTCGGTGCTGAGCTGGTGGTTTCGACGCCGCTATCCGGGCGGCAGCAGGCCCGCAGCGGGACCGCCGGCCGGGCAAAGCGGCGCCGAGGTGATCGAGGGTGAGTTCCGCGACGTAACGCCGGATACGCGCACTGACCGCTCGGCCGAATCGTAGTCAAAAGCCGCAAAACCCCGTAAGCTCGCCAACCATGCGAAACGGACTGACCGACGCCGAGCGGCGCCGGCGACGACGGCGCCGGCGAGTACAGGCAATCGTCATCTACACGGCGATCGCGATCGGCCTCGCCTGGTTTTTCGAGTCGCAGGCGACCACGACCATGATTTTCGTGCGCCACGCCGAAAAGGCGGCGGCGCCGCCCGACGATCCCGAACTGTCCGTTGCCGGTGAACGGCGCGCGGCGGAGCTGGCCCGGCAGCTGGTGGATGCCGACGTCGTGGCCGGCATCGATGCCGTTTATTCGACACCGTACAGGCGCACGGTCGAAACGGCGCGCCCCGTGGCCGAGGCGCTGGATCTC
>CALKYK010000139.1 GCA_938003715.1 uncultured Gammaproteobacteria bacterium | reverse complement strand
GAATCGCGCATTGCTTTCACTCGTGAAGTCGCCGTCGATCCTGAAGGGCCCGTACAGCAGGAAACGCCCGGATGCGTCGAGGCATTCGGCAACGAGACGGAACAAGCAGGCGACGGTATCGAAACTCATGATGTGTGCGGTATTCGCCGAAAAGACGGCGTCGTATTGTTTCTGGCACGGCTTGTCGCGACATACGTCGAGCGAAAGCGGCGGCAATACGTTTTTGCCGCCTTGCTTCGCGATCCAGGCCCGGATGCCGGCGTGATTCTCGTCGCGATCGCTGGTCTGCCAGGTGAGTCCCGGCAGGTGCCGGGCGAAAAACACCGCATGCTGGCCGGTTCCGGAGCCGATTTCCAGTACCCGGTGGGGTCCACCGAGTTCCTGCCGCAGGACGGCAAGAATCGGCTCACGGTTTCGCTCCGTTGCCGGCGCCTGCGGCGCGCTCACGCGCCCCCGCTTACCGCGAGCATCGCGTGGCGGTAGTACGCTAACTCCGCTATCGAATCGCGAATGTCTTCGAGCGCGCGGTGGCTCGACGCCTTTTGAAATCCCGCGGCAACCGCCGGCGCCCACAGCTGCGCCAGGATCTTCAGCGTGCTGACGTCGAGATTGCGATAGTGAAAAAACGCTTCGAGGTCCGGCATCAGTCGCGCGAGGAAACGACGATCCTGGCAGATACTGTTGCCGCACATCGGTGAGCTGCCGGGCGTGACATGCTCGCCGAGGAACTCGAGCGTTTGCCGTTCGGCCGTCGCGGTGCTCAGACGGCTGTCGAGTACGCGTTTTGTCAGGCCGGACTCGCCGTGCTGGCGCGTGTTCCAGGCATCCATCGCTTCCATTACGGCGGCGGGCTGGTGAATGACGAGTTCGGGCCCGGCGGCGATCTCGTTCAGGTCGCTGTCCGTCACGATCGTTGCAATCTCGATGATGTGGTCACTGCTCGAATCGAGTCCCGTCATCTCGAGGTCGATCCAGATCAGCCGGTTTGCCGGTGCGTCGCTGCTGATGATTGCGTCCCCCTGTCGTGTATTCCCGGTCGCGGCAAAAAACTGCGCCGTAGTGTAGCAGTGACGGGGATGCAAGGCGCAAGGCCAGGCGGCATACTGCGCCGCTATGATCGCCTTCTGCTGCCAGCCGGTTCCGCATGTCCGATAGTGCCGCCAGCGAAGCGCTCGTCGTCGGCGCGTTCAGCCGCCGCATGCGCCTGCGCGTCGCCGATGGCGGCGAAGTGAATGCGAAAATCAGGGGACGAAAATTGAAGCCCGTATGCGGCGACCGCGTCGAAGCGCACGCCGTCCCGAACGACGACGACTGGCTGGTGGTTCGCGTCCTGCCGCGGCGCAATGAACTGACGCGGCCGGACAGCCGCGGACGCGTCGAAGTGCTGGCGGCAAACCTCGACGCGGTCTTTGCGGTCGCCGCGCCCTCACCCGCTCCCGACTGGTTCGTCGTCGATCGCTACCTCGCCGCAGCCGCGGCCATGGGCGTGACCGGCATTGTCGTGCTGAACAAGAGCGACCGGGACGATGCCGTTGCCGCCTTCGAAAGTGCGCGCAACGAATACCGCAGTGCCGGATACGACGTCATCGAGTGCAGCGCGCGCTCGGCAACGAACATCGAATCGCTCGCCGCTGCCCTTCGTGACCGGACCGCGATCATCGTGGGGCAATCAGGGGTCGGAAAATCGAGTCTGATCAACGCACTGGTTCGGGACGCCGAGCTGCGCACGGCGTCCGTCTCCGGGAGCACCGGCGAGGGAAAACACACGACCGTCAATTCGGTGATGATCGAGCTGCCGGGCGGCGGCGCCGTCATCGATTCTCCCGGCGTGCGCGATTACGCCCCGGCGCTCGACGACGCGGCGGACGTCGCGACGGGTTTCCCGGAAATTCTCGCATCGTCAGCCGACTGCCGCTTCGCTAACTGCCGGCACCTTCGGGAACCGGACTGCGGAGTCAAGTCGGCGCTGTCGTCGGGACGCATTTCACCGCGACGCTACGAGAGCTACAAACGACTGATGGCACTGTCCGCCCGACTGGCCGACCGTTACGACTGAGCGCGCACCCGTCAGCCCGGAGGCCAGGTGAAGTTTCGTCCGCCGAGGAGGTGCAGGTGGACGTGAAACACCGTTTGTCCGCCCGCCGCGTTGCAGTTCATCGTGACGCGAAAACCGGCGTCGGCGAATCCTTCCTTGCGGGCGATGTCCCGGGCCGCGACGAACAGTTTGCCGACGAGCTCGGCATCGTCGTCGTCGAGTTCGTTGATCGAGGCGATATGCCGCCGCGGAATAATCAGCACATGCGTCGGCGCCTGCGGATTGATGTCCGAAAACGCGAGCAGCTCGTCCGTCTGGTAGACGATGTCCGCATCGATATCGCCGTCGACGATCTTGCAAAACAGGCAATCGTTTTCGCTCATACTGGCGCTCCCCCAGAGTGTTTCAGTCCACGACCCGGCGGCCGAAAAACGCATGCGAAAGCGTGCCGCCGTCCACGTATTCGAGTTCGCCGCCCAGCGGCACGCCGTGGGCGATGCGGATTGCCTGCACACCATGGCGGGGCGCAAGACCGGCCAGGAAGCGCGCGGTCGCGTCTCCCTCCACCGTTGGATTGGTGGCAATGATCAGTTCCTCGATGCCGCCCTGGCGGAGTCGGTCCTCGAGCAGCTCGGCACCGAGTTCCTCGGGTCCGATGCCGTCGAGCGGCGACAGGTGCCCCATCAGCACGAAGTACAGGCCCCGGTAGCCGGTTGCGTCCTCGACGGCCATCACGTCGGCCGGCGATTCGACGATGCAAAGCTGTGTCGCATCGCGCCCGTTCGCCGCACAGATGTTGCAGATCTCCGCTTCGGTCAGCATCCGGCAGCGACTGCAGTGGCCGATGCCTGCGACGGCGTCTCGCAGCGCGACCGCCATCTGCTCTGCGCCGGCACGGTCCCGTTCGAGCAGATGGAAGGCGATCCGTTGCGCCGACTTCTGTCCGATGCCCGGCATGCAGCGCAGCGCATCGATCAGGCGCAGCAGTAGTGGCGAATAGGACACGGCGGTATTTGAACGAGAAGAGTCAGAACGGCAGCTTCAGGCCGGGCGGCAAGCTCAGGCCGGAGGTCAGGCCGGAGAATTTCTCCTGCACGGTCTTTTCGACCCGGCGCACTGCGTCATTGAACGCCGCGACGATGAGGTCTTCCAGCATTTCCTTGTCGTCGCCGACCAGCGAATCGTCGATTTCCAGGCGCCTGACTTCGTGCTTGCAGGTCATCGTGATCCTGACCATGCCCGCTCCGGATTCGCCGGTAACGGTGAGCTTGGCCATTTCCTCCTGCGCCTTCTGCATGTCGGCCTGCATTTGCTGGGCCTGCTTCATCAGCTGGCCGATCCCACCTTTCATTCGATCACTCCTGCCTCGCCTGGGGCTTGTCCTGCAACAGTTCGACGGAATCGGGCACCAGCTCGGCGCCGAACATGTCTTTCAGTGCGCGCACGTTCGGGTCCGCTTCGAGACCGGCGCGGGCGGCTTCGCGCTCCTCCGCTTCAAGCCGCTTTTCTTTCTGTACCGGGGTTTCCCGCTGTGTTTTTCCGACCTCGATTTCGACCCGGAGTTTTTCGCCGTAGTGTCGGCAAAGCGCCTCGGCCAGCGCGTCCAGGCGCGCTCGCGTGAGCAACGAATCCGAGCGCCCGTCGAGCGCCAGGTAGACGATGTTGCGCTCGCGCCGGAGGAATGCGCAGTTGGCGGCAAGCAGCCGGTTCGCACCGCGCAATCCCAGGGCCGGAATCAGCTTGTCCCAGTCCGGTTCCTGCCAGGCCGCTGCCGACCCGGGCGGACTCGCCTGCCCGGCAGCCGGCGCGGCCGGCGCCGTTTTCCTCGCGGACGGCGCCGCGGTTGCCGGCCTCGCTGCCCGGGTCTGCGGCCGCGTCGCGGCGCCGTTACCGGCCGGTGCCGCGGCCCTGCTCGCGTCGCCGTCGGGCCGGAACGCGCG
>CALKYK010000138.1 GCA_938003715.1 uncultured Gammaproteobacteria bacterium | reverse complement strand
CGCCGAAGAGACCGGCGCGGTGGCAGACGCCTTCGTGACGAAAAATTTCGCCCGCCGGGACACGCGGCTCGAGCCGCAGGCCGGCTACCTCGATCCGCGCCTGAAACTGCCGCGCTGCGACGTTCCGCTGACGGCATTCGTTCGCGACGGCACCCGGCTGACGGCGAGGACGATCGTCGGCGTGCGCTGCTCCGGCAGCCGGCCCTGGAAAGTGTACGTGCCGGTGGACGTCGCGGTCCGCGACCGGGTCTACGTGCTGCGCCGCAGCCTGCCGAAGGGGCACGTCGTTACCGAGGCCGACGTCGCGCTGGAGTCCCGCGACGTCGCCAGGCTCCGCAACGGCTACTTCACGGAGGCCTCTGCCCTCGCCGGGCTGCGCCTGAAGTACCCGGTCAGTGCCGGCAGCGTGCTGAAGCCGTCGATGCTGGCCGCGGAGATCCTCATTCGCCGCGGCCAGAGCGTGACGCTCGTGGCCCAAAGCGAGGCGCTGTCGATCGAGATGGCCGGGAAAGCGCTGTCGGACGGGGCCATGAACCAGCGCATCCGGGTGGAAAATACGAATTCGGGACGCGTCGTCGAGGGCCTGGTTCGGTCCCCGGAGCACGTAGAGATTCTGGTGCAGTGAAAGCGATTTTTTTTGCTGTGTTTCCTAAAGCCTGCGGTCGTGCGGCCGATACGGCTTTCAACAACAATGAGTGTTGAGGTTTAGATTATGTCAAACAGGATTAATCCGATGGATCAGGGGTTGCTTGGCAAGATTGGCGACAAGGTCGGCGACAGCGGCAATGCCCGCAAGGTCGACGGCGATGCCGCGCCGCGGGGCAATGAAGCGTCCCGGCCACAGTCGAGCACGGATACGGTCGAACTCACGTCGCGGGCAAAGCTGCTCGAGCGGCTGGAAAAGACCCTCGCCGCCCAGCCGTCCGTCGACGCCTCGCGGGTCGCCGCGGTCAAGGCCCAGATCGAGGCCGGCGAATACGAAATCGATGCGGAAAAGCTTGCCGACGCGATCATCCGCTCGGAGCGGGAACTCGGTGACTGAGGCACGCAAGATGACGCCTGCCGAATGCCGGTCCGCCCTGGGCCACGTGCTCGACCAGAGCATCGCCCGCGCCAAGGAACTCAAGGAAATCCTGGACACCGAACGGGCGGCGCTGGTCGCCGCGGACGCGGATGACCTGTCGGGCACCGCCGTCGCCAAGCGCGACTGCGTGATTGCCATCGAAGAACTCGAACGCCGCCGCGAAGACATCGTGTCCCGCGCCGGCTTCGACCCGGGCGCCGACGACATGCCGGCACTCATCTCGTGGTGCGGATCGACGGAACTCTCGTCGGCCTGGCACCGCTACCTGGACGTTGCGAAGGATTGCAGCGAAATGAATGCTTCGAACGGCGCGATCATCAACATGCGCCGCTCGCAGATTCAATCCACCCTGTCGCTCATGCGAAACGGCCACGCCGAGGGCGACGTATACGGCCCGGACGGCGGCGGATCCGACTCGCTCGGCTCACGCTCGCTGACGGAAGCCTAGGGCCGCGACATCACCGTTACAGAGAAGGAACCTTAGCGATGTTAATTGTTAGCCGACGCGACGCCGAATCCATACTGATACGCCCCGGCGACGATATCGATCCGAGCATGACGCTCGAGGATCTGTTCAAGAACGGCCCGATCGAGATCACCGTGTTCTCGACCGGCGGCAGCCGCGTGAAGATGGGCGTGCAGGCGCCCGAAGAACTCGCCATCTGGCGCAAGAACGCGGACGCCGCCTGACGCGCGTGCCGCTGGAAATCCACGGATACGGATTTTCGGAGGTCAATCACGGATGAGCGTGCGACCCGCCGCCACTTTGACTCTCGTCATCGCCCTCGCCTCCTGCGGCGGCGAGACGGGCAGCGATTCCGCCGAACAGGCCACCCAGCCAGTGCTGCGGCCGCTGCCGGCGAACGAGACCGTCATCGGCAAAGTCTACGACACGGCCTACTCCGTGCCCGACGGATTCTACGTCGATGCGCGCGCCGACACGCCCCGCTCCTATACGCTGTATCATGTCAAGGACGTGTCGGTGTCGTACGAACTTTGCAGCGACGACTTCGACGAGGCCTACGAGTGGGAAAGCGCTGACAACGCATCGCGGTCGGTCTCGGGGCACTACGTCGGCTCGGCGGAGACGGCCGACTACTTCGAGTTCATCCGTGAGCTGTCCTACGCCGACGACGTCGGCAACGTCGAGGGACTGACCTCGCCCGGTTTCGCCCGCGTCTTCAAGTGTTCCCGCATCGATCGCAACGGCGTCGACCGGAATCTGCGCGACGGCTATGCCGGCCGGCTGAACCTGCGGCCGCTGACGGCGGACTCGGTGCGCGAATTCGTCGAGTACATGTGGCAATTCACGTTTTTCGCCAGCATGGAAAAGAAGGTGCTGCAGTCCTTTTCGACCGAACGCGACGGCACGATCGACCACACGCTGGTACTGGCACTGGCATACAGCCAGGGCTACGGTCAGTGCGATCGCATCGACGTCGTGGACTGGACCTGGCGTGCCGACAAGACGACTGGCGAGGTTCGGAAAAGTTTCGACCTGCTGTATTCGCTCCATGCGCAGATCGTGGACGGCGTACCCACCGAATGCTGATGGCCGGCCGCGCGATCAGCGCGCGGCGGCAACCCTCATGGAGACGTTTCCGGACGCTCGATGCCGAGCCGCTTCATCCTCGAGCGGAGCGTGGACGGCGGCATGCCCAGCGCCTGCGCGGCGCCGCTGGCGCCGCCGATGACCCAGTCGCAGTGCTCCAGCACCTGTCGAATGTGCTGTTCCTGGACGACGTCGAAATTGGCGCTGACCGCACTGCGACCCGGGGGCACGGCGGTGACGGCGGACACAGGCTCCACTTCCACGTAGTCCAGTACCGGCCCCGATGACGCGAGCATTGCGCGGATCATGAAGCTCTCGAGTTCGCGGACGTTGCCCGGCCACTCCATGGCATGCATGCGTGCCAGCATGGCTGGCGCAATCGTTTCGAATGACTTGCCGAGCGTGGCGCCGTGCTTTTCGACGAAGAAGTTCGCCAGCGCCGGAATGTCGTCGGTGCGCTCGCGCAACGGAGGCAGCTCGATCGGAAAGCTGTTGATGCGGAAAAACAGGTCCGCCCGGAACTCGCCGTCCTTGATCATTCTCCGCAGGTTGCGGTTCGTCGCAGCGATGAGGCGCACGTCGACCTGCAGTGTCTCGGTGCCACCCAGCCGCTCGAATTCTCCCGTCTGCAGCACGCGCAGGATTTTCGCCTGCACGTCGGCCGACAGGTCGCCGATTTCGTCGAGGAACAGCGTGCCTCCGTCCGCGATCTCGAAGCGCCCCAGCTGCCGGTTGCGCGCCCCGGTAAATGCCCCGACTTCGTGACCGAATAGTTCGCTTTCGATGAGCTCGGTCGACAACGCCGCACAATTGACGCTGACCAGCGGTTTTTCGAACCGTTCCGACAGCTCGTGAATCTCGCGGGCGACCAGTTCCTTGCCGGTTCCCGTTTCGCCGAGGATCAGCACCGTGACGTCCGTGGGCGCGGCTTTTTCGGCGGCGACGAGTGCGCTGCGGAAGCGGGCGTTTTCGCCTACGATCTTGCGCGCCCGCTGCGCGGTGCGAAACTCCCGACGCAGGTACAGGTTTTCGTCCTGCAGTTGCTCGCGCAGCTTGCGGTTTTCTTCCAGCGCCTGACGCAGTTCCTGTTCCGCGAGGACACGCTCGGTCACGTCCTTTACCGTGCCGAAGATTCGGAAGACGTTCCCGTCCTGGTCGCGGTCAAATTCCCAGTGGTCTTCGACGTAAACAGTTTCGCCGTCGTCGCGCACGATTCGATAGTCCAGCGTTGTCGGCGCCCCTTCGGAGACTGACAACTCGACGCTGCGATAGAAGGCATCTCGATCATCCGGATGCACCAAAGCAAGAATGGACTCAGAATTTTCGGTACCCGGTTCAATACCGAAGATCGCGCAGGCCTCCTGGGAAAATCGCCAGTCCCCGTAAACCGAAATCAAGGACTCACCCTCCTTTGCCGTCTCTACATAGCTGCCGACTCGGGCGACGCGCTGCGAACGCAACAGCTCGGCTTCGCGTTCACGGAGCATTCGCAGCCTCTCGTAGCGCTGCCACGCGGTGGCGACCAGGCGCGCGGAAAGATGCATCTCGGCACGATCCTGTTGCGGCCAGGCGCGGCGCCGACCGACGGTGCTGAACGCGACGTTGCCGATGATTCCCTCTCCAATGGTTACCGGACAAATATAGATGGATGTGACGTCGCGAGATGCAAAAAAAGCACGGTCGACCGGCGCTTCGGCAGGTACATCGTCGATCGATTCCCAGCAGATCTCGCCGCCCGAGAGAAGCTGTTCGTGACTCCAGGGTGCCTCGTCGATCTCGAATTCGTCGACAGGCAGCTCGATACCGTCGCGGCCAAAGTGATGACTGACGCGCGTAACGCGCTGTTCGATGTCGATCCACCAGAGACCGATCCGGTCGAGGTCGTAGCGATTCGCGATCAGTTCCAGGCATTCGCGAATGCGCCGGTTGATGTCCTCGGGTCGGGTGAAGATCATTTTCTC
The DNA here is from genome assembly GCA_938003715.1 of uncultured Gammaproteobacteria bacterium. Lineage (GTDB taxonomy): Bacteria > Pseudomonadota > Gammaproteobacteria > Steroidobacterales > Woeseiaceae > SZUA-117. Next base: position 2,575 of record CALKYK010000138.1, on the reverse strand, counting down.
ACCCATGTCGCTCAGCAGGGCCTGAAACCTCATGCGACTCAAAAGTTCGCGCGCGGACTTCTTCCTGGACGTAGCGTCACGCATCCCGACCATGACACGACGGCCGAACGACAAATCGCCCGCAGCCAATGTGACGTCCAGCTCTGTGCGCGACCCATCCGGATTCTGGTGCGACCAGTCGAAGCGCACCTTGCCGCCGTCGTACGCTTCACGGATGAACTGCCGGCCCTCGGTTTGCGGGGGAACGCCGTCTATCGTGACCCCGGGCGATATCTCCCACGGCGTTTTGCCGATGGCGTCTTCGCGGCTGCAACCCAGGATGTCGAGCGCGCGCTGGTTGCACTCGACGACCGTCGCTCCGCGCAGCAGTGCGATGCCGTCGTCCGCCTGTTCGAACAGCTTGCGGTACAGCTCCTCGTCCTGTACCAGTTCCTCGAGCGCGGAACGATTGATCGCGGGAATTGCAGTTGCCGATTTCTTGATCCGGTCCCGCACGCCTTTTTCACTCGCCTCCCTCACGGCATTCCGGGCAGGTATCGATCGTTCTAACACAGCGTCCCGGGAGGCGCTATTCGCCAGACCCGGCACATTTGGCATCGCGTACCCGCGTAGGCATAATTGCCGCCCCTGCCGTGTGACCAGCTCTTGCAGAAACTCAAGGGAAAACAATGACAACCACCCTCGCTGCTCTCAATGAATGGGTCGATGACGTTGCGGCGCTGACCCGTCCGGAACGAATTCACTGGTGCGACGGCAGCGACGCGGAATACGAGCAACTGGTTGCGGAAATGTGCGCCGACGGCACGCTCATGCCGCTGAACCAGGACAGCTATCCCGGCTGCTACCTGCACCGCTCGGACCCGTCCGACGTCGCGCGCGTCGAACACCTGACCTTCGTTTGCACACAGAGCGAGGAAGATGCCGGCCCGAACAACCACTGGATGGATCCGGCCGAGGCCCACCAAAAGATCGATGCGCTGTTCGACGGCTGTATGCAGGGCCGCACGATGTACGTGATCCCGTACTGCATGGGACCCGTCTCGTCGCCGTTCTCGCGCTGCGGCGTGGAAATTACGGACAGCCCCTACGTCGTCGTGAACATGAAGCTGATGACGAGAATGGGCAAGGCCGCGCAGGAGCGAATCGAGCGCGACGGCACGTTCGTCAAGGGCCTGCACTCGACGGGCGACCTCGATCCCGACAGACGCTTCATCATGCATTTTCCGGAGGAGCTGGCGATAAAAAGCATCGGCTCCGGCTACGGCGGCAACGCGCTGCTCGGGAAAAAGTGCCATGCCCTGCGCATCGCGAGCTGGCAGGCGCGGACCGAAGGCTGGCTGGCCGAGCACATGCTGATCGTCGGCGTCGAGAGTCCCGAAGGCGAAACGCATTACGTTGCCTGCGCGTTTCCGTCGGCCTGCGGCAAGACCAACCTCGCAATGCTGATTCCGCCCGCAACGCACAAAGGATGGAAGATCTGGACTCTCGGCGACCACATCGCCTGGCTTCATCCCGGCGAGGACGGCCGGCTGCGCGCCATCAACCCGGAGGCGGGTTACTTCTGCGTCGTTCCCGGCACAAACGCAAAGACGAACAAGAACGCGTACGACATGATCTGCCGCGACACGATTTTCACGAACGTCGGAGTGACCGACGACAACGAGCCGTGGTGGGAGGACAAGAAGACCGGTGAACCTGCGACCGACTGGCAGGGGCGCCCGTACGACAAGGCGAACGGTCCCGCCGCACATCCGAACGCACGCTTCACGGTGTCCGCGAAACAGAATCCCAGCTACTCGAACCTGGCAGAGGCGCCGGACGGCGTGCCGATATCCGCGCTTGTCTTCGGCGGCAGGCGCCGCGAACTGGCGCCGCTCGTGTACGAAGCGAAGAACTGGCGCCACGGCGTTCTCGTCGGCGCAGGCGTCGCGTCGGAGACGACGGCCGCGGCAATCGGGGAAGTCGGCGTCGTGCGCCGCGACCCGATGGCGATGAAACCGTTTTGCGGCTACAACTTCGCCGATTACTGGCGGCACTGGCTGTCGTTCGACGGCACGTCGGAGCGACTGCCGAGGATCTTTCACGTCAACTGGTTCCGCCAGGACGAGAACGGCCGTTTCCTGTGGCCCGGCTTCGGCGAGAACCTGCGCGTTCTGCGCTGGATCATCGACCGTTGCGAGAACCGGATCGAGGCGCAGGAAACGCCGATCGGCTACCTGCCGCGGCCCGGCGACATCGACACGAGCGGTCTCGACATCCCGGCTGAAACGATCGAAGCGCTGGTGTCGGTCAACGTCTCACAGTGGCGCGACGAGATGCAATCCGTCGGCGAATATCTCGACACGTTTAGCCAGCGCCTGCCGGATGAATTAAAGAAGGAACACGCGAAAGTCGTCGCCGCGCTCGACGCCGCGTCCTGACGCTGCAGCCCGCCGCCGCCAACAAATTTCAAGCTCCCGCCGCAGGAGTCCGCCCCGGCGAGCGACCGACACAGTGGCGACGACCACCGGGTATGTCTTTCTCCCTCGAAAAGCCCTTAACTCGCTCGGAGCAAATACCCGGGTCCGCTGCGGTT
>CALKYK010000137.1 GCA_938003715.1 uncultured Gammaproteobacteria bacterium | reverse complement strand
GGCAATGATCCCGCGCTGCCTGTAGTCCGCGATGCGCTTCTCGTTCTCTTCCGGCTGCCGCCAGGTGAGCCAGCCGATAGCCAGGACGCCGGCGAGTGCCAGGCCGCTTACGATGAGTGCCGCTATTTCCATGGTTTCCGATCGTCAGCCGGGTACGAAGCCCGGAGCATAGTCGAGACGGCCGGAGCGTGCCACGACGGGCCCGGCATCCTGACAATCGTCTGTTGCCGCGTGGAAGGGTAGCGGCTCAGTCGCCTTCGGCAGATTCCTCGACGCGCAGGTAGGGCATGCGCGCAATCTCGACGTAGTTATCGCTGTCGTTGTCCGGAAACGTGTTGTAGTGCACGCCGAACAGGCCGTCGGAATTGACGCCGACGAAAAGGCGCTTGCCGCCGAATCGACCCAGCGTCAGCAGGGACAGACTGCGCAACCGGCTCATTCGGCCCATTGCACTGTTGTCGAGGAAGTCGAAGTCATCGATCGGGTACTGCAACGTATCGTCCGGCGCGCCCAACTCGGGCAGGGCCGTGGTCCGGTACCAGTGGGACGGGTAGCGCGTATCGAGCAGCGTCGCGGCATTGCTGACGGGCAGCGTGCGCGACGCCGTTTCCTGCGCCGTGGCCGGCGAGGCAAAAGACGCGAGTAGCAGGATCATTGCCAGTCCATAGGCGATGCGCATGTCCCTCTCCTTAGGGGCACGCGGCGGCGGGCGCCGCGCGACCGGCCCGCAGGCCGTTCGACACGCGCTTATGATCCCAATTTCCGGCCGCGAATTCCTGCGGATGGATCACGTCCCGGCAATCTGACCGGGACGCGGCTTATGTCACATCGCCCGCCATTGCAGGGTTTTTCGCCCAGGGGCCCATCAGCGGCCGGTACAGGAGAGCCGTCGCAACCGCGACCAGGGTGAACACCAGCAGGCCGTCGAGAATGTTCCAGAAATAGAAGGTCCGGGAGTGGCTGTAGTGGTTCATGTAGATCGCGCTGACGGCGGCGAAGTTGAGCCACATGATGCCGTAGCTCTTCAGGCTGGCGACCAGGTCGGAACCCGACAGGACCGGCCGCAGCAGGTGAAAAACGAGGGCGGCCACCAGCCACATCACGAAGTTGTAGAAATACGATGTAACCCAGTCGATCGTCTCGAACGCCGTGCGAAAGTATTCGGGTTCGGCGGACATCGCGCCGAACAGGCCGGGAAAGATGATGTGCGGCTCGAAAACCCAGCCGCCCGCATAGCGGGCGATGTTCAGCAGCACCACAAGTGCCAGGAAACGCAGATAGAGCATCGATGGCCACCTCGATCCGTCGATCGTTCAACGAGCATTCTAGCTGATCGAATTTGCTGGCTTTCGGCCGGCGCGTTGCTAAGCTCTTGCACAGTCTTTCCTGTCTCGCATTGCCTGCGGGTGGCCAATTACCTGGGGGTTCGACATGGCGATGAATGTCCGCCCGGCCGCGCTGGCGGTCACTTGTTCATTGGTGTTTGCTGCAGCCCCGCCGGTTCCGGCACAAGTGCATTTCGAAATATCCTGCGATGCGTCGATTCAGGATGAATTCGATCGTGCCGTAACGCTGCTTCACTCCTTCGAGTACCCTGAAACGACGCGTCTTTTCGGCGAACTCGCCGAACGAAACCCGGCCTGTGCGATGGCGCACTGGGGGCGCGCCATGAGCATCTGGCATCCTCTCTGGGCACCGCCAGGCGAGGCGGAGCTCGCCGCTGGCCAGGCCATACTGGCACGTACCGACGAGCTGCCAATGGCCGATCGCGAGGCCCGTTACATCGATGCATTACGATCGTACTTCTCGAGTACAGACACGAAAACCCACCGCGAGCGGGCGCGTGCCTACGAAGCAAGAATGGCGGCGCTGCACAGCGACTACCTGGATGATCCGGAGGCCGCCGTGTTCTACGCTCTGTCGCTACTGGCCACCGCGGATCCCCGCGACAAGAGCTATGCGCAGCAATACAAGGCGGCGGCTCTACTGAACTGGGTCAGGATCGAGCAGCCAACGCACCCCGGTGTCCTGCACTACCTGATCCACAGCTATGATTTCCCGCCGCTCGCGCACCTCGCGCTCGATGCGGCAAAGACGTACGCCGCTGCAGCGCCGGATTCCGCGCACGCCCAGCACATGCCGTCGCACATATTCACGCGACTCGGCCTCTGGGACATGTCGCTCGCGTCGAATCACGATTCGACGCGTTCGGCAGAGCTGTATACGAAGCGTGCAAAGCTGCCTGGCCACTACGACGAGGGTCTGCACAGCATCGATTACCTGATGTACGCCATGCTGCAGACGGCGCGGGACAGCGAAGCGAGGGATCTTCTCGCCCGGCTCGGCCGGATCACCCGCACGGACACTGAGAATTTCAAGGTTGCCTACACTTACGCTGCGGCGCCTGCGCGGTTTGCGCTCGAACGTCGCGCCTGGACCGAAGCGAGCAGGCTCGAGCTGATGCGCGCCGATTTTCCGTGGCACGAGTTCGACTGGGCGCGCTCGATTCATCATTTCGCGCGCGGCATCGGCGCAGCACGCAGCGCTCAGATTTCGGAGGCGCGGCGACAGCTGGCTGAAATCGAGGCGATCCGTGCGCGCCTGGCGGTGGAGACGCTGCCCTACTGGCGGGAGGAAGTTCAGGTGCATCACGATGCAGTGTCGTCGTGGATTCTGTACGCAGAAGGGTACGTCGACGACGCAATCGAACTGGCCCGTGCCGCGGCTGAGCGGGAGGACGCGGTCGACAAGCACCCGGTAACGCCCGGCGAAGTGCTGCCGGCCAGGGAGCTGTTCGCGGACCTGCTTTACGAGGCCGGTCGCCATGCCGACGCGCTCGCCGAGTACGAGGCGGTGCTCGATTCGTCGCCGAACCGGCTCAATGCGATGCTGGGCGCCGCACGTTCCGCCGAAAAGTCGGGCCACGCGGATCTCGCACGCCGCTACGCCGACCGCATCGGGCGGCAGGTTCGCGACGGCAGTCCGGACCGTCCGGCTATGTCGTTGCCGGGAGACTGATTCCCGCCGCGCGGATAAAACTCCGCCATCCGGGGTCTTAACAGGCATGAGCCCGCGGTCACACTCGGGCGGCCGCGGCTGAGGTATGCTCGGATCATGGAGTCGGTGTTGATTTCAAAGGGTCGCCTGCTTCTTTTGCTGTTGGCCTGCGGCGCAGGCGGCGCGCTTGCGCAGGACCCCTGGACGCGGGAAGGGCAGATCACCACCGACGGCAATTCGTACTCCGAATTCGCGTTTACCCGCATCATCTTCAAGTCCGGTTTCCAGCCGCTGCCGGGTCCCGGCAATACCGCGTGGCGCGACTATCCCGACGCCGATATGCACTTCATTCGCGGCGTACAGCGGCTTACGTCCGTCGACATCGAGGAGCGCAGCATCGCTATAAGGCTGACCGACGAGCAGCTGTTCGACCGGCCTTGGATCTATGCGCTGGAAGTCGGTACCTGGATGCTGACCCGCGCCGAGGCCGACAGCCTGCGCGAGTACCTGCTGCGCGGCGGCTTTTTGGTCGTGGACGACTTTCACGGCACGGTCCAGTGGTCCGGCTTCATGCGCTCCATGCAGATGGTGTTTCCGGACCGGCCGATCGTCGATGTCGGCGAGGACGACGTGATCATGAATATGCACTTCGACGTCGACCACTCAAAACCGATCCCGGGCATCATGGCGCTGCGCTACGGCGTGACCTACGAGCACGACGGCTACGTCCCGACCTGGAAGGGCATCTACGACGACGACGGCCGGCTGATGGTCATCATCAACTTCAACGTCGACCTCGGCGATGCGTGGGAAATGGCGGACGAGCCCTGGTATCCCGAGAAATACACCGCGCTCGCTTATCGCTTCGGCATCAACTACGTGCTGTACGCGATGACGCACTGCGCGCCGCTGCGGATCCGGCGCCGGGTCAGTCTATAGAATCGATTAGCGCGTTGCAGGTTGCCGACGGCCGCCTTGCCGCGGT
>CALKYK010000136.1 GCA_938003715.1 uncultured Gammaproteobacteria bacterium | reverse complement strand
ATTATCTCGGGCACGCGGTGGCGGCCGACGTCTTCGGCAAGGTGGAGCTAGAGCACAAGTTGCTGCCCGTCGCGACCGACAGCGTCAGCGCCGTCAGGAACAACGATCGTTTGTTCCGCACCGAATCGATGACGCCGACGCTCGCGTGGCGCCACGAGGTCGAACCCAGCGCGGACTACGGCGCCTGGACAGAGGACATCGACGAATCGAACACCTGGTACGACATCGAAATCTTCGACGACCGGGAACTCGTCTACGATCAGCGCGAAGTGCCGGAGCCCAGGCACAGGCTGGCCTGGGAGCTGGAACCCTGCAGGACCTACCGCTGGTCAGTGCGGCCGGTGTATCAGGTCGATGGCGGCAAGCGCTTCGGCGAATGGATGCGTTTTCCGTCCGACGACACGCCGGAGAAGAAGTTCGAGAAAGGACTCGTGGGCAGGAACGCATCGGTTGCGCCGGCGTACACGCAGGACTTCGCGCAGCTCGAGATCGCCTGCCCGCGCCGTCGTTAGGCACATATTCAGCGAGTCGTGTTGCGCTCGACGAAATCCGCCAGGGCCTGGTAAAAATTCGCGGCTTTGACGGGGTCGTCAAATCCGTGGCCGGTGTCCTCGAGAATATGCAGCTCGTAATCCAGGCCTGCCTCGTCCAATGCGAATTTCATTCGATACGCATGTTCCACATCGACAGTTACGTCGTCGATTCCATGTGCAAGCAGCAATGGAATTTGCACGCGGTGTGCCTGGTACGCTGGGGAAATTTCAACAAGCGACTGAAACTCGATTTCCGGATCTCCGATGAACTCCTTTTGCCATTCTCTGACTCCCTCGGACGTGCGGGCAGTCGTCAGCGTCAGGTTTACGTCGAGAACGCCTGAGATCGACGCCATGCACCGGAATTTGTCCGGATACCGAATGCCCAGCGACACGGCGGCGTATCCTCCATAACTGCCGCCAACGATACAGACACGCCCCTCGTCGATATCCGGCCTGCGAAGTGCGTCGTCCAGCGCAGCCATGATGTCATCGAGTATCTTGCCGCCAAACTCCTTCTTGCCGGCTTCGAGAAAGTCACGTGAATATCCCGCTGAACCGCGATAGTTGACCTGCAGAACCGCAAATCCGCGCGACAGCAGATACTGTGCGATGGGATCAAAACTTCGATCGTCGAGCAGTCCGATTGGCCCGCCGTGAGGTAGAAGAATCAGTGGAAAGCTACCGCTGTCATTGCCCGGCATCGAAAGCAAGTACGGAATTTCGAGGCCGTGGCTGTCGACCGATTGTGAAATCAACTCGATATCGTCATTGGTCTCGAGATTCGGCATCGAGTCGGCAATCAGCTGCAGCTCGGCCTGCCCGGCATCCCAGTAGAAATATTCGACGGGCTCCGAGAACGACCATGCTGCAATAATGAATCGTCGGTCACCAAGGTCACGATCAACCAGTGCTATTCTGCGCCCGGGCAGCATCGGGCGGAGCGATTCTATTATCGGTCCGGTTTTATCATCCAGGTATTCGATTCGCAGTTCGCCGCGATCAACGACAGCAATACCCGTCAATTCCTGTGTTTTTCGATCGAGTAGTACGCCGAATATTTCGGCCGTCACCTGACTGTAGATGAAACTTTTGTCGCCTGAACGCGGATCAAACAAGTACAGCGCATCGGGTTGACCATTCTCTTCCTGGACGGCGTAGAACTTGTCTCCACTCGCAGTCGCAGCAACTGGAATCAGAAGCTGCTCCGGATCGGCGCCGGTTTCGTCCTCTCCCTCCCTATCGTCCGGATCGCCCAGTCCGATGTCCCAGCTCGCAAGCGTTTCCCAGTCGCCATCCGTTGCTGTCGTGCCGGCGAGCACGAGTTTACGGGACCTGTCAATGCCCAGGGCGGATCGTACATTGCCCTGAATATCCGTAAACCAGCGAAGCACGTAGCCCTCGAACCTGCCAACTTCGTTGGTGTTGTTGAACTGCCCTCCGTCAACGAGGGTTTGCTTTGTTCGCCTGGCGCCCAATAGATTCAGTCGTCTTGCATCGACCCGGAACACGCGCGAAATGTTGCCGCTTCCCGCGTACAGGAACTGTTCGCTCCGGGCTGGCATTGCGTCAACGAGGAAACCGCTTGTCGCAATGGCGTAGATGGTCGGGTCCGTCCCCGGGTCTCCGGAGGCGATGTCGACTATGTACATGGACCTCATCGTGCGCGTGTCAACGAGATTTGCTATTGCCTGGCGATTTTCCGTTATGGCTACGGCGATCAATTCGTCATCGATCCACTTGAGATCGACGACCCAACTTTCTTCTCCCTTGAGTAACTGATCTCCCGAAAACACCACCGAGCGATTACCGGTCTCGGCATTCAGGATCCCAACTTCGGCATGGCCGTCCCTGCTTCGGCCTAGCGCGACATGAGTGCCATTCGGCGAAATACTGACGGCCGAAACTTCACGTGGCAGAAAAAAATCACG
>CALKYK010000135.1 GCA_938003715.1 uncultured Gammaproteobacteria bacterium | reverse complement strand
CGAAGGACTGCCCGGCCTGCTTCAGCTCCGTGGCGAGTTTCGGTTACAGCGTCACTCTCCGCGTGCGGTACGAGCGCCGCGCAAGCCTGATCGATTCGCGGGCGATGCGTACGCGGCTTTCGGGATCGAGGTTCTTCGGCCGCGCGCGCGGATCGACGCCCGCGGTGAACAGGATCTCGGAGCGCAGGTAGTTACCGATGCCGGCGAGAAACGTCTGGTCGAGGTACAGCGACGACAGTGCGCGGCCGCGGAACGGCTTCTCGTCGAGGCGTGCGGCGAGCTGTTCCGCGGTCAGGTCGAGATCGAGCACGTCGGGACCGATCCGGCGCAGGAACGGGTGCGCCGCAAGCTGCTTTTCCGTCAGAACCTCTATGTCCGAGGCGCTGTAAAGGAGCGCGCTTTTTTCGTCGGTGTGCAGCCCGACCCGCAGTTCGCGGTTCGTTTTCGGCAGGCGCCCGCGCTGCGTCGTATACCAGCGGCCGTACAGCTGATTGTGGCTGTACAGGGTCAGGCCGTTGTCGAAGCGTGTCAGCATCGCCTTGCCGCGCGTGTCGACCGCGGTCACGCGGGCTCCCCGCAGCCGTTTCTCGTAGCGGGCGAGCTCCGGGAAGGCAAAGTAGACTTCGACCAGTTCGCGATCCTTGACGGCATCCTGAACGCGGTCCGCGGCGCGTCGAATTTCCGGTCCTTCAGGCACGCGCTCGGTTCCGCCGGCAGCGCTCGGAACAATACTGCACCTCGTCCCAGGTACGCGCCCACTTGCGGCGCCAGGTGAACGGCAGGCCGCACACCGCGCATCGTCGCGTCGGCAGGTGTGGTTTCCTGTGTGTCATAGCAACATTATCCGCGTCCCGCAGTCCGTCGTCAGCGGCAAGTTGTAACAACTGGTTTCGAGCGCAGTGCGCTAGGGGATTTCCGCAATATCGCGTCTGCCCGACCGTACCGACAATGAGTTCCCCTGAGAACGGAGATGTTCCGTGCGCCTGATTCCCTGGGTTGCCATGCTCCTGGTCGCTGCCTGCGCGAGCGGCGGGTCGCAGGACCCTCTTTCTGGCTACGAAGAGGTCGACGCGACCGCGATCCTCGACGCGCCGAGCATCGAAACGGCCCGGGTCGCCGCCGAGAATCGCGCCGTCGTCGAACGCGGCGAATACCTGGTGGAACTGCTGGGCTGCGGTTCCTGCCATACCGACGGTGCCCTGTTCGGTGAACCGGACATGTCCCGGTCACTTGCCGGGTCGAGCATCGGTATCGCGTACACGAATCCGCTGCAGATCCGCAATCCGGGCATCGTGTTTCCGCCCAACATCACGCCCGATGCGGAGACGGGCATCGGCAACTGGAGCGACCGGCAGATTGCGAATGCCGTTCGCGCCGGTCTCGGCCGGCACGGCGCCGAGCGCATCCTCGTCATGCCGTGGCAGGGCTATGCGCGTATTTCCGATGCCGACGTCGCCGCCATCGTCGGCTACCTGCGGTACCTCGAACCGGTATCGAATCGCGTGCCGTCGAATGTCCCGGCCGGGCGGCCGACGCGTCACGACTACGTGCACTTCGGCGTCTATCGCTCTCGCTGAGGAAGCCTCGTGTCAGCCCGTCCGAAGCGTTACGGCATGACGCGGTCCGCCAGCGCCGCGAACGCGTCGAGATCCTGTACGCCGGCGAGCTGTGGGTCGACACGCAGGAACACCAGCGAATGGGATCGTTCGTCAAAGGCTCTTTCGAGCCACTGCATGGCCCGATCGTTCTGGCCGAGGGCGAAGCGCGCTTTCGCGATTTCGTAGGCGGGAATGTAGCCATCGGACACTTCCAGCTCCGACGGCAGCGCTTCCGACCGATCCCGATCGCCTGCCAGGGCAAGCGTCCGTGCCAGCGCGGCCGTCGTTATGCCGGTTCCGCCCGAGCGCTTCCTCGCCTCCTCGAGCATCGCCAGTGCCCGGTCGTAGTTGCCCGCGATCTCGTGCACCCAGCCGATCCATAAATAGACGAGTTCGAAATCCTCGTCGAGCCCGAGCGTCAGCTCGTACTGTTCCAGCGCCTCGTCATAGCGGCCGGCATAGTATCGCGTCCAACCGAGCGCGGCGCTGGCGATCAGCGACAGCGGGTCGAGCTGGGTCGCGCGGCGCATCGACGCCTCGGCCTCGTCGAAGCGCCCGGCAGCCGTCAACAGGTTGCCGTACCACTGGTGTGCCTTGGAGGACTCGGGCCGAAGCTGAATCGAGCGCACGAAGTGACGCTCGGCACGCGGAATGTCCCAGTCGAAGTACAGGGCGACGTATCCCAGCGCGGCTTCTGCGTCCGCGTTACCGGGTTCGATGTCCAGCGCAGTCTGCGCGGATTCCCGAGCCAGCGGAAATGCGACGCGGGGCGGCAGGTAGTCGTAGAAGCCCAATACGGCATATGCATCCGCGAGGCCGGCCCAGGCCCGTGCATACTCCGGCGCGATGTCGACCGCGGAGCGGAAGTATTCGGCTGCCCTGCGCAGCCCGCTTTCGCTGCGCCGATGCCAGTCGTACCGCCCCTTCAGGTACAAATCGAAAGCGACCGGGTCGACGGACATCGGCACCGTCGCCAGGCCGGGTTCCGCATCGCCCGCCAGTGCCGCTGCGATCGACGATGCGATCTCCTGCTGTACGGCCAGCACGTCGTCCAGGCGCCGGTCGTAACTCTCCGACCAGAGCTGGTAGCCGTCGGCGGCGCCGACCAGGCGCACGCTGATGCGCAGCCTGTCACCAGCCCGGCGCACGCTGCCCTCCACCAGCGCTTCGGCCTGCAGCGCGCGGCCAATCTCGCGCGCATCGAGACGCTCGGCATCTACCGCGAACGCCGATGTGCGCGACACGACCCGCAGGCGCGGAGAACGCGACAACTGGTCGATGATTTCCTCCGTGAGGCCGTCGCTGAAATAGCGATCTTCCGGGTCGCCGCTCGCATTCGCGAACGGCAGCACGGCCACGGTCGTGACCTCCGGCGCAGACGTCGTGGCGGGTCCGGAACTCGACCAGGTGTAATAGCCGACCGCGGCGGCAATCACGGAGAGTGCAAGCGCACCGATCAGTCCGAAGCGTATGCGGCGCGCGGACGTCTCTGCAGTGCCGACCTGCGCAGCCGAATCCGGTTCGGACACGACACCCGTATCGTTTTCGCCGTCGCTGACCGGCGCGACGAAGCGATAGCCGTGCTTCGGCACGGTTTCGATGAAGCGCGGATGATGTGCCGAATCGTCGAGCGCGAGCCTGAGCTTGCGGATCGCCGTGTTCAGGTTGTCGTCGAGGATTCCGGAATCGTCGTGCGGCCAGAGTTTTTCGAACAGCGTCTCACGCGTGACGAGCTGCCCGGGCGTACGCAGCAGTATGTCCAGCACGCGGAGCGGAACGTCCTGCAGGTGTACGTGATTGCCGCGATCGCGAAGTTCCGGCACCGAGGTATCGAATTCGTAGGTACTGAAACGTCGGACAGTCAATACACGAAACCTCCAGAGACCGCGCAATTCTAGCACGCAGACCCGATCCGGGCAGTTCATATCATCGCGCAGGTTTCTGAAATGGCTGAAGTTTTCGGTTCAGATAAAAATCAGCGGCGGTTCATTGCCTGCGCCGGGCGGCGATGCATTCTGAAGCCTCGCACGCAGTTCGCGTGCTGCCAGGAAAAGGAGAACAGCATGAGCAATGCCGCAGAAAAATTCCTTATCGAACGCAACATTCCCGGTGCCGGCCAGCTGTCGGCGGAGGCGCTCCGGGACATAAGCCGCAAATCCTGTACCGTACTCGATGAGCTCGGCCCGTCGATCCAGTGGATCCACAGCTACGTCACGAAAGACAAGATCTACTGCATCTACTCGGCGAGCGACGAATCCCTCATTCGCGAACACGGCGAGCGCGGCGGGTTCCCGGTCGACTGCGTATCACGGGTCGCAAGCATCATCGACCCTTCGACGGCCGAGGAGAACTGACATGAAGAAACTGATTGCCTCTTTGCCGGTCTTGCTGATCGCAGCTGCTTTCTGTCCGGCGTTGGCGGACGATGACGAAGGAGCGAACGGCCTGGCGGGTCTCGTTCGCGATGCGACCCGTGCCTACCGCGACGTGGCGCTTGCCGAAGCAGCGGGTTACGGCGCGTTTCTCGGCTGTGTCAGTGGCAGCCAGGGAGGCGCAATGGGCGTGCACTACGCGAACGGAACGCTGGTCGGCGACGACGCGGTCGATGCATCGCAGCCGGAGATACTGGTTTACGAGCCGATGCGAAACGGCCATATGCGACTGGTGGCTGTCGAATACATCGTGTTTGCCGATGCCTGGCATGCTGTCAACGAAGCGCCGCCGGTACTCGAAGGACAGGTATTCCATTACACCGGCAGCCCGAATCGTTACGGCCTGCCGCCGTTCTACGCGCTGCACGTCTGGGCCTGGAAACACAATGCCAATGGTGTATTCGCCGACTGGAACCCGGCGGTCAGCTGCGCGAATTACGGCGTCATCGGCGACTGAATCGACGCAGCGCCATCGCTACGGATTGCGGCGATCCGAAACCCGGATCGCCGCTTTTTCCCGGTCTGCCAGGTCGAGCACAGGAAACCAGTCCTCGCGCAGCGTGTCGCCGGGTTGCATGCCGTGCCCGGTAAAGGGCGGCGAGGTCGCACCGGGGCGTTCGACGTAGCGCGCGTCGTCGCCGACGAAGCGCATGGAAAGTACCCGGCGCCTGGTCGCATGCGGATTGCCTCGCGCGCCGTGCACGGTGCGGAAGTGGAAGGCGACGACGTCGCCCGGCTCGATCGGCCACTCGAGCACTTGATAGCGGTCGGGTTCGGCGTCCGGATCGGGCGCTGCCTGGTACTCCCCTTCGTCAGCATAAAACCCTGCCTCGTTGAGCCAGCGCACCGGCGTCACGAGTTTCGGCCAGCGATGCGAACCCGCGATCAGCCTTAGCGTCGAATCGGCTGCGGCGTCCACCGGAATCCAGAAGCTAACGGACTGCTCGCCGTCGACGAAGTAGTAAGGCGCATCCTGGTGCCACGGCGTCGCCTTGTCCGTGCCCGATTCCTTGACCAGGACGTGGTCGTGGAAGAACTGCACACGCGACGAACCCATGAGGCGCGAGGCAACCGCGGCGAGCGGCGAGTCGAAGACGACTTCACGAAATTCCGCTATGCGCTGCCAGTTGCAGTAGTCGCCGAAGAAGCGGCCGTGTCCGTCCTCGACGTATTCCCTGCGTTCCGGGCCGGGCTCGTCGAGGTTGCGTTCGATGCCGGCGGCGATCGTTTCGACCCATTCGCGCATCAGTCCCGGCAGGAGGACCGCGCCGTCGCGACGGAATGCGTCGACGGTCGAATCGTCCGGCGTCACGTCAGCCGATCGTTTCTTCGTAAACGCGGCGGACGTTGGCGCCCATGACCTTCTCGAGCGCGTCGTCGGAAAAACCGCGGCCCTTCAGTCCGTCCCAAATCGTTTCCATGCGCCGCGGTCCGTTCAGCTCGACCATGAACCAGGGAAGGTCCGCCTCGTTCAGATTGGCGCCCTGCTCGGCGCGCAGCTCGGCGAGGTACTCCGGCGTCAGGTCGATGTAACGATGGTCGCGGTCGCTGCCGATGCCGACGTGATCGATGCCGCACACGTTCACCGCGTGCTCGATGTGATCGTAATAGTGCTCGACCGCGCCCTCGCGCAGTGTCGTGATGTGCGGGCGGATCTGGTCGATGCCGACGACACCGCCGTGCTCGGCGAGCAGGCGCAGGTTTTCATCGGTCGTGTTGCGCACGTTTTCGTGCACGGCCATGCAGCCGGTATGCGACACGATGATCGGCACGCGCGAGGCGCGAATCGTGTCGGCCATCGTGGTCATGTTCGCGTGCGAACAGTCAATCAGCATGTCGGTTTCGTTCAGCTTCGCCACGAGTTCCAGGCCGAACTCCGTCAGCCCGGCGTTGGTACGCTCCTTGCAACCGGCACCGGCCCAGTTCTGGTAGTTGTAGGTGATTTGCACGGAGCGCAGGCCGAGCGAGTAGAACGTGTCGACCATTCGCAGGTCCTTGCCGAACGGCGTCGAGTTCTGGATCAGGTAGAAAACGGCGATCCGGTTTTCCCGCTGCGCGCGGTCGAGGTCGGCAACCTGCGTCGCTTTCAGGACCTGGGTCGGGTTTGCCTCGATCCAGGCGTCGAAGCTGCGGATGACCTCCAGCGCGGCGTCGAGCGCTTCCCGCTCGAAGGTCTTCGGATCGCACATCGTCTTCGTGATCGCGTTCAGGCCGCTGTCGATCATTTCACCGAGCAGCGCCTGGTCGTAGACCTCGCGGATTTCGCCCATCGCGTCGAATACCAGCACCGAGCGCGTGGACGCCGCCAATGCCGCGCCCGGCATGCCGATCGCCGCCACGCCGGCGGTCGCAAGCGATCCCTTCAAAAAAGTCCGTCTGTCCTGCATCGCTTCCCCCTCTCTGCGCTACAACAGGTCCATCAGCATCGGCAGCACCAGCCGCTTCAGCATGCTCAGGCCCACAATGCCGGCAAGAATAACCAGCAGCGTTGCCAGGTTCCATTCGTTCAGCACCAGGCCGAGCGCGAGTGCCGCGGCCGGCGGGTGCTCGGTGCGCGTAACGACCATCGTGAACATCGCGACGGCAATCGCGATCGCGCCGAACACGATCATCAGTGCCTGCCCCCACGGACCGCTGGTGACACCGAACGACAGGTACAGGGCGCCCATCGACGCGCCGGACAGCATGCCGACGACGTAGCCGCCGACCAGGTGTCGTGGCCCGGAGTGCAGCGAGCGCGGCACCGCGAACGCGATGAAGGCGCTCGAGCCCAGCGCCGCGATCAGCACGGTCTGCGTGACCGCATCGAGGACCAGCAGCAGGATCAGTACGACCAGCCCGGCAAGCGAGCACTGCAGCAGGTAGCGCTTCATGTTCTCGCGCCGGAATCGCTGCTCGCTGCTCATGTAAGTGTCAGGGGCCGCATCGTCCCTCGAATACTACGCAAGTCCGGCCGCTATTCAGACTCCACCGTGTACAGCACGTCGATCGACTGCACCTCGCCTGCGCCGGCCTCGAGCGTGAGCCGGTTCGACAGCCGGTAGGGCAGCAGCAGCGTCCCGAGCGGGCTGAACACGCCGTACGCGTAGCGGGCGTAGAGCCGCTTGTTGACCTGCTTGCCCGCGATCAGCGCGGTGGCGTCGCCGCCGTCGCCGGCGATCGTCAGCTGGTCGAGCCCCAGCGACTGGCCGATCTGCTGGGTGATACGAGCCGCCTGGCGCACGCCGAGCGCGACCGCGGCGCCGGAAAGTTCGTTGCCCTCCGATTCGGTTGCCTGGTTCAGCGGCCTGCCGAGCACGAGGTAGGAGAGTGCATCGGCCTCACCCATCGCCGGCGTCGAGAAAACGGTCGAAGACAGATTGTTCGCGCGACCGCGCAGCTGGATGCCCGCGGTAACCCGGCTGTCGAAATCCTCGATGACGCGCACCGCTCGCACGTCCACAAGCGGATTGTCGAGTGGGCCGGTAAAGGTCAGCGTTCCCGACTCGATCGTCAGCCGTTGCCCATAGGCGACGAATACTCCGTCGACCAGCCTGACCTGGCCTTCGGCCGCGAGGGGCCTGTCCCGCAATTTCCGCACGCGCAGGTCGCCTTCGAGCCGCGTATCCAGACCGAACGCCTGAACGTGCACGCGCTCGCCCAGGATCAGGCGCGCATCGCCTGAATACGGCGTCGGTGCCGAATCCGTCTCCTCCTCGCCGACGACGATCACGTCGTCGGACGGCCTGACCGCGCCCTCGGGCAGTTCGCGTATGCTGAATTCCGCGCGCGGCACCGTGAGCTCGCCGCCGAAGGACCAGCCGTCGGCATCACCGCGCAGACGCAGGTCCGGTGACGCCCAGACCTGGTAGTCGGTCCAGTTGACGAGCTGCGCCTCCTCGCCGCGAACCTCGATCTCGACGTAACGACTCGGCAACATCAGCTCGTCGAAGCGACCGTTGATCTCGAGTGGTCCGCCGCCGGCGATCGCTCGACCGCGAAGCGTCGCAGCACCGCTCGACGCGCCGCTTATCTCGACGTCGATCTCCGAAATGGGCACGTTGACGGCGGGCACCTCGAGCCGGCCTTCCTTCCAGGTCAGCGTGCCGCTGAACTCGGGCGCGAGCATGGCTCCTGCTGCGCGAATGTCCGCACCGACCTGGCCCTCGAAGGCGTCGATCGACGGCGCGATGGCGGAAACCCAGTCCCAGTCGTCGCCCTGGAGCACGAAACGCCCGTCGATCTGCGCATCATTCGAGAGCCGGTCCAGCGTAAAGGAAAGATCACCGCGCACGCCGGGATCGATCGCGATTGCCGCGGAGGTGCGGGCGCCGCCGTCGGCCAGCGTGGTCGATATGTCCAGCGTCGGGATCGAGACGCTCGCAGCCTGCCCGGCGGTCTCCGGCACGGTCAGAATCGAATCGGACTGGCGCCAGGCGAGGGCACCGGACCATGTGCCGTCGCCGTAGCTGACATCAGCAAGAACTTCGGCGTTTCCCGAAAGCTCGTAGCCTTCCGGCAGGTACAGATTGATCAGCCGTATCGGCAAAGTGGTCGCCGATGCGTCGATGTCGATTGCCGTGTCACCCACCTCGATTCGGTTGACCGTCAGCGCGCCGTCCTCGCCACTCCAGCGATGCGCATCGACGTGCAGGCCCGTGCCGTCGCGGCGATACGCAAACGGCGCATCGAGACTCCAGGCACCGGTGGTCGGCTCGACGACGAGACCCGAGCCGATGGTGCCGTACAGGCCCTGCTCACTGGGCTCCAGGACAGTACTGACGCGTACGTAAACTTCGCGAACGTTCCACTCGGTATCCAGGGTCAATCGTTCCGCCGAACCGCCGACAAGCCCGGTGATCGAGCCGAGATCATTTTCGCCACGTCGCAAGCCGGACAACGCGAGCGTCATATCGATGTCAGTCGTCGCCACGCTGCGGCTCACCAGTTTGAGTTCGTCCGCTGCCCAGTCCGCGAAGCGGAGGTCCGCCCCGTCGAGCTGACCGCGCAATCTCGGCGCGTTCAGCGTACCGTCCAGGCGCCCGCTACCGGCGAGGCTGCCGCCAATGTCGGGCCAGAGCAGCGCGAGATCGGTCGCGGCAATGGCGAAATCGGCACCGAAAGCCTCGCTCCCGTAGCTGCCGTCGAACTCGAGCCGGTTTTCGCCGACATCGACCACGCACCGTGCGCAGTCGATGCGTTCCGGGGTCCACGCAAGCGAACCCGAAAGGCGCACCGGCGCGTCGCGCAGTCTCCCGGTCAGCGCCGTGCCGGAAAAGGAGAAAAACTCGGTACCGCGCATTTCGAATTCCGTGCTGCCGGACAGGTTGCCGGGTAGCTGCGGGACGAACGTCGACGGATCGACATTCTCGAGCCGCACCGATGCGTTGGCCGTCAGGGCCGGGAACCAGGCGATGTTGCCGGTCAGGCTCGCCAGTCCCGCCGTCGTCCGCACATCGATATCCAGTGCCTCGATCCGCTCCAGGTTGCCCGCGGCATTGCCCTCCACACCGAGCTCGCGGCCGTCCGGCAGGGTCATCGCAAATGCGCCGTTCGCGTTGTAATCAGCCGCGGTGCCGCGCACGCGCAGGTTGCCGTCACGCACGACGACGTCGCCGAAGGACCAGCGGCGCCAGCGTACGCCGGCGTCGATACCCGGCTCGGTCCTGCCCAGCAAAAGCACCGAGCCGACCGCCTCCGCCGCGTACGGGCCGGCGAGCGTGTGCGAGAAGCCGAGGCGCCGCAGCGAGCCGTTCAGCTGGCCTCGCCCGGACCACTCGCTGTTCGCCTGCGACCACGCCACCTCGGCGCGAACGGGCACGTCACCGGTGAAGCGTATCGAGAACCCGGACACCGTGATGTCGATCGTTTGGGTGGCCAGTGCAATCGACGCGAACGACAGGTCCCGATCGCGAAAGGACACGCTTCGTGCGTCGACATCGGTAATGAAAGTTTCAGCATCGCCAAAGGACAGCGTCACGACCGACGAGAGCAAAGAGTACACCTGGATCGAAACGGGCAGCGGCGGCATGTCGATCGACAGGGGTTCCGGCGCCTCGTCCACTTCGGCGAGGCTCCGGTACGAGAATGCGTCCAGGCGCACTTCCTCGAGCGCAATGTTGCCGAGCGTGACCGCCGGCCAGTCGATCACGAGGTTCGCGTCAGTCGCACCGAGTATCCGTCCGTCGTCGCGATAGGCAAACCGGCCGATCGCAAGGCCGCGCCACAACGTGCCGCTGATACGCTCGAACTCGAGCGACACCGGCACGGCGGCAACGATGCGATTGATGACGAAGCGCGATCCCGTCTCGGTATTCAGGAGTATGGCGACCAGCCCGAGCACGAACACGGTGCAGATCAGGAGCGCTGCAATAACGCGGCGCAGCCACTTGAGCGTCGTGCGCATCAGAGGTCGGGACCGAGGCTGATATGGATGCGGAAATCCTGGTCCGGATCGTCGAACGGGTGCGCGACGTCGAATCGGACCGGCCCGACCGGCGAGTACCAGCGCAGGCCGATACCGGCGCCGGTGCTGAATTCCGGTTCGCTGCCGCGGAACGCGCTGCCAGTATCGACGAAGGCGGCAACCGCCCAGTTCTCGCGAAACAACCGATCGAATTCGATGCTGAGTTCGACCAGCCTGCTACCGCCAATGACCAGTCCCGCGTCGTCACGTGGTCCGAGCGACTCGAAGTCGTAGCCGCGCACGCTGCGATCGCCGCCGGCGAAGAATCGCACCGAGGCAGGCAGCTCGGTCAGCTTGTCGAGTACCGTCGTGCCGAGTTTCGTGCGCAGGATCGCGCGATTCTTTTCTCCCAGCGGTCGGAGCCAGGTTCCCGATGCCGTGAACTGCAGGAAGTTGGTATCGGACCCCAGCGCGTCGGTCGCTCCGCGGAGGTCCAGATGCAGACGGCGCCCGCGCACCGTGCGCCGAAAATTCCGGCCGACCGTTGACTCTCGCGACACACCAACGATCACAAGCCGGCTGTCGGTGTCCTGGTCGCCGATCGTAAAGCGCTCGTAGGCGAAATCGGCGTAATGCGTCTCGATCCAGCGTGTCGAAAGGCTGCGCGTCCGCTGGATACCGAGCTTGAAGGTATCGTTTTCACTCGTATCGGTGTCCTCTCGCTGGGCGCCTGCGTTGACGCTGAACCACTCCTTGCGCGGGTCCCGCAGTGGCCACCGGTACGACGCGGTCAGCTCCGATTTGACCGCCGAGCCGAACAGGCGGCTCTCGAACTGGTGGCCGCGATCATTGCGGCGACGGTTGATGTAACCGAGGCGGCCCTGCGGGCCGCTGTCCGTCGCGAATCCCAGGCCGATCGTGTAAACGCGCCGCTTTGCAGCGGTCAGCCGCACGTCGACCGGTACCGTGTGCGCTTCCTCATCGCGCGGGTCCGTATTGATGGATACCGACTCAAAATAGCCGCTGCCATCGAGCGATTCGGACAGTTCGACCAGCGCGTTGGAGGAGTACGCATCGCCCGGCCGAATGTCGGAGTAATTCTGCAGCAGGCGCTCGCGAAGGATGCCGTCGGTAAAGCGTACGTCGGAAAAGCGATAGCGCGGCCCGGAGTCGAAATGCAGCACGAGGTCAGCGGCGCGCTCGTCCGGCACGACGGTAACGCGGTTGTCGCGAAAGTCCGCGTCGAAATAGCCGCGGGCGTCCGCCGCATTGAACAGCGCGGCCTTGTAGCTTTCGTACACGCCGTGATCGAGCACATCGCCCGGCGCCGGGCGAGGCACGGCGATCGCGTCGAGAAACCCGGGGTCGTCGCCGGCGTCCCCGTCGATGCGGACATCGACATTGCGCAGTCGCACCGGTTCTCCGGTCGTGACAGCAAAGGTAGCGCGCCAGCAGTCTTCGCCCCACTCGAGCGTTGCGTCCACGACGATGTTGTAATAGCCGAGCGCCTGCAGTGCGCGACGCAGGTTGCCTTCGGCATCCCGGTACAGCCGCTCGACCCGCCACGGGCCGGTATCGCAGGCGGTGGACGCGAGCGGCATCAGCGCCCGGGCGTTCTGTTCCTGGGCCTCGGTCAGGCCGGTGTAGACCACCTCCGCCTGCGCCGCCTGCGCGAGCCAGAGCAGCACGATCGGGCAGGACCACGGTGTCATACGCCGGCTGATTGGGGGGAAAGTATTCATGGACGGGCTTGGACTGCGGGTGCCGGCGGAAAGTTTGGATTCCCGGGAAAAATGCCCGACAATCCGCGCAACGACGGCCACATCGGCGATTCTACGCAAAGCTCCTCTGATGCGCGCTTTATTGTAACGGGCGGCGACGCAATTGATTGACCGGTTCAAGGAGATCTGGGACGCCGGCCTTTTTACGGTCGGCGACGAACAGGTCCGCGTTAGCCAGCTCGTCATGGTGCTGCTGCTCCTGGTCGTCGGCTACGTCGGCAGCCGGGTCATTTCCCGCCTCATCGAGAAACGGCTGCAGAAGACGCACGTCGGCCCGGATGCCGCGACGGCGCTGAAGCGCATCACGTTCTATGCGCTCCTGGTCGTCGTCATCATGACCGCGCTCGGCCTGCTCAACGTGCCGCTCGCCGCTTTTGCGTTCCTGTCCGGTGCGGTCGCGATCGGCATCGGCTTCGGTGCTCAGAACGTCATCAACAATTTCCTGAGCGGGTGGATACTGCTCGCCGAGCGGCCGGTTCGCATCGGCGACTTCATCGAGATCGATCAGCACAAGGGCGTTGTCGAACTGATCGGCAATCGCTCGACACGGATCCGGCGTACCGACGGCGTGCACCTGCTGATTCCGAACAGCCAGATGCTCGAGCGAGTGGTCGTCAACTGGACGCTGATCGACAAGCGCATTCGTTCGATCATTCGCGTCGGCGTCGCGTACGGATCGCCGATCAAGAAAGCCTGCGAGCTGATCGACAAGGCGGTCAACGAACAGCCGGAAATCATCGCCGAGCCGGAACCGATCGTCGTACTCGAGGAGTTCGGCGACAACGCGATCATCTTCGATACCTATTTCTGGTGTGAAGTCGGTGGCGAGCGCGAGCTGCGGGAGATCAGGAGCGCGATTCGCTTTCGCATCGCGTCCTACCTGAATGAAAACAAGATCACGATCGCATTTCCGCAACGCGACGTGCACCTTGACAGCGACAAGCCCCTGCAGATCGAGCTTGTCGAAAACAGCCGCGATCGGTCCGATCGCTGAGTGGTAAGCTGAGGCATGTCCGAAATTCGCGTCATGATCTTCGATCGACAGACCTCTGCCATCCGCTCCGGTGGCGAAGAATTGCTGGATAACTTCGATCCCACCGACCGAACCTGGTACTGGGTGGACATGACCGGCGCACCGTCGGAAAGGAAGGAGCGCATCATGCGCAAGACCTTCGCGGTGCCGAAGCTTGCGGTGCAGGACGCAAACCGCCAGCGCCACCCGCCGAAGCTCGAGCACGTCGGCAACCAGGAGTTCCTGATGCTGCGCGACATCGCGGAGGGCGGTGCCGATCCCAGCGCTGCGCCGCGGCAGCTGTCGATGTTCATTCACGACGATCACCTGCTGACAGTCCATCCCGAAGCGTCGATCAGCGTGGATCGCGCCTGGGAGACGATGGCGTCGAGCACGGACGAGCTGCAGCAGGGTTCCGGACACGTCGTGTACCGCATCTGCCGCGCCATCGTCGACACGATGACGCCGGTCGTGCTGGGACACGAGGAAGCGCTGGCCTACATCGAGGACAACATCTTCGAGAACCCCGACGACACCGTGCTGGAGGAGCTGTCGAGCCTGAACCGGGTGCTGCGCAGGCTGCGCCGCGTGCTGATCTACCAGAGCAAGGTGATCGACCAGCTACGCCAGAATCGGATCCAGTCCGCGGTGACTTTCGACATCCACGAGATCACCGACATCTACGAGAACATGGACCGGCTGGCGACGCTGTGCCAGGTCAACCAGGAGCTGGCCGTCGACCTGCTGAATACTCACCTCTCGGTGGTGTCGCATCGCCTGAACATCGTCATGCGCGCGTTGACCGTCGCCACGATCCTGTTCCTGCCGCTCGGGTTGCTGGCCGGGATCTACGGCATGAACTTCCAGGTCATGCCGGAACTGTCCTGGCACTACGGCGACTTCGGCGTCCTCGGCGCAATGGCCGTGATCGCAACCGGGCTGATCATTTTCTTCCGCCGCAAGGACTGGTTGTAGTCCGGCCGGAACGGCACTTCAGCCGCCGCCGAACCAGGCGTGCACGCGCAGACCGGCAAACAGCGCCGCGTCGTCGACCAGGAGGCCAGTGCTGTCGAAGCCGGAGTTCGACAGGTGCTGCACGGACAGGCTCAGGTGCGACTCGGTTGCAGGCAGCGGCAGGGGGATGCGCCAGAAGCCTTCGAAATGCGTCGTGTGCGCGGTGGTTGCGCGTTCGAGATGCGACGAACGCAGGATGCGGCCGGCCCCCAGCCCGAATGCGCCGAAGCGCGTTTCTCCGACGTAGGCGGCGGACACGAAGCCCGACACCGGCGACACGTCGCGGTTGGCGGCACCGACCCGGAGGTGATACCCGTGCGCGCCGTCCTGCCAGCCGTAGACGCCGAACACGCCATAGTTGCGTCCCTGGCGGTTTTCGTCGATGAGGAGCGGATGATCGTCGGAGCGATACCAGCCACCGAGGCCGAGGCGCGCGGCGCCGAACGCCCAGCGCGCGCCGAGCCCTACGAACACGCCCTTGCCGTCCTCACCGATGTCGATAAGTTCGCGATATGAGCGTCCGGGATTGTCCGCGAGCCCGTCGGAGCTCGACACGATCGCGGTGAATTCCGGTCGGCGCTCGTTTCGCGGTACGCGATACATGACCCCGAGCGTGTAGTCCGGAAATTCGATGCTCGGGTTGTTGACGAAGCCGGCGCCGAGGAAATCCGCGTTCTCGTCATTCGCGAGGCGGCCGCGGTCGAGGTGCGCGGACGGGTCGATCTGGCCGATCGTCAGCTGGTGCGCGTTACCGACATCGAAACGGTAGTTCAGCTCCGAAACCTGGATGCGCGTGTTGCCCTCGAAGTCCTGCGCGGTGCCGGCATCCGCATTGATCTCCGGGTAGCGGTTGAAAATGCTGTCGGTCGACGTCTCCGTCGACGACTCTATATAGAGTGTCCACACGCCGTCGTTCCACGGCAGCGTGGCGATAACGTCTCCCGACAGGCTCTCGTCGTGTGCGCCGGAGTCGGTTTCGTTCAGGTACACGCCGGTCAGGCCGCCTTCGACTGACAAGGGCCCGATATCCGCTGCGGCGGCCAGCGGCGCCAGCAGCAATGGCAGGGCCAGCGCCCGCATGTCAGAGACTCAGGTTGAAATTGAAATAGGCGAGGTGATTCGCCTGGTCCTGCGCACTGTCACGAAAGAAATGCTGGTGCATGTAACCGGTTTCGAGGCGGGTGCGCTCGTTGACGCGGAACGCGACGCCGAGCGTGGTGCGAAACTGCGTCAGGCCGGTGTCGACACCCCAGTCGGTGTCGCGCAGGTCGACGAACGGTTCGACCGATGCGGCAAACGTCAAGCCCTGACCCATCGGCAGGGCGTACTGCGCCTGTATGCGCGCAGTCAGTGCCATGTCGTCGCCGTCGTCCCGCCAGCGCTCCATCAGGCGCGCACGGAAAGACAGCCTGCCGTCCCGCCATCCCGCGGTGCTCCACGTCAGTTGCTGCCAGACGCGCTGCTCGCGCCGGTCCGGGCCGCCCGACACCTCGGTGCCGACGAGCGTGTAGCCGAACCAGGCGGTGACGTTGTCGTTCAGGTCGTAGCCGACAGCTGGCCGCAGCACGAACTGGCTGAAGCCGTCGTTGCGTTCGAAGTGCCGGTAGTGCCCGTCGAACCAGTACCGCCAGCGCGGCGCCTCGGCGTCGGCGGCGAAATGGTCACTGGTCGCGAGGATCAGCCACGCGCCGCCGGCGTCGTCCGCGGCGCGGGTCGACTGCGGGAAAGTAAAGAGTACAGCGAGGATCGCAAGCGACCCTGCCTTCAAGCCCAAACGCATGTTGCAGCCCTCAAGGGGTGCCGAAATGGCGGCGAAGGATAGAGGCAGGACCCGGGCATGTAAAGCGATTTCGGCCCGTTAAGCGGGCAGGTCGGGGGCTGCGGAACCGGTTGACAGGACCCGGTACCGGCCTTAGGCTTCGCCGCCTTTTTGCTAACGCGCGGAGTTCTGTTCGTGACCATCAATCGCCTGGCCGTCCTGACGGCCGCCGTCTTTGCCACCGTCGCCAACGCCCAGGACAGCGACCCGATCAGTGCCGAACGTCCGAGCTTCAGCTCGTCGCCGATCGCACTCGGAGAGGGCCTCTGGCAGGTCGAAGCCGGCTACCAGTACACGTCCGACGGCGGCAGCGTCGACACGGACGTGCACACGCTGCCGCTGTTCCTGCTCCGCGGCGGGCTGGCCGAGAACGTGGAGCTGCAGGTGAGCTGGCCCGGTTATTCCTGGGCGGAAGTCAACGGCAGCAATTTCGACGGTACGACCGACATGACCGCCGGCGTCAAGTGGCAGCTGACGGATCGCAACGCGGCAACGCCGGTGGCCGTATTCCTCGGCGCGTCGCTGCCGGTCGGCAGCGACGAATTCAGTGCCGACGAGTCGGAACCCATTCTCGGTTTATTCTGGTCGCATGCCGGGCGGCTGAGCCTGTTCGGTACCGCGATCCTGACCGAATCGGGCAAGGACACCGTCATCGGCAACGCGATCGGCATCAACCTGCCGCCGCGCGGCAACGTCGGCAGCTACGTCGAATATGCCGGCACCTACCAGGACGGTGCGGGACCGCAGCACATTCTCAACGGCGGCCTGTCATTCCTGCGGCATAACGACCTCGTGTTCGACGTCAGCCTGGGCATCGGGCTGAACGATCGTGCGCCCGACATCTTCCTGGGTTTCGGTCTCGCGACCCGCTTCTGACCACGCCGCACGCTCCGGGTATGATCGGGGCCGGAGATGATCGTCCCCGGCCTCATTCTCGGAATCGCGCTGCTGATTGCCGGCGGCACGGCGCTGGTGCACGGCGCATCGCAGGTCGCGAGCCGGCTGGGCATAAGCCCGAAGGTCGTGGGCCTCACGGGCGGTGCCGTCGGCACCAGCACGCCGGAACTCGTGGTCAACGTGCTCGGCGTGCTGCGCGGCGAAACGGCGCTCGCGTTCGGTAACGTCGTCGGTTCCAATATCGCCAACATTGCGCTCGTGCTCGGCGCGTCCGCACTCGTGCGACCGGTCGCGCTGCAGTCCTGCGTCGTGCAGCGGGAGGTGCCGCTGCTGCTGCTCGCCTCGGTGGCGCTGACGGTGATGGCGCTCGACGTGCCGAGCCTTGGGCTCGAAGGCATCATATCCGGCACCGAGTCGGTCCTGCTGCTCGGCCTGTTCGGCGTGTTCCTCACCCTGTCTGCGCGCTCGGTGCTTCGTTCCCGCGACGAGGAGCCGCTCTTTGCCGGCGTCGAGAACAGCCCGTTGTCCGTCTATGCGACGCCGGGCCGTTTCGGCTGGCTGTACGTCGCCGGCGGAATCGTTCTTTTGTATGTCGGCGGGGACGTGACGGTGCGTTTCGCCGTGGAGCTGGCCACATCACTGGGACTGTCGATCGCCATCATCGGGCTGCTGGTCGTCGCCGTGGGCACCAGCATGCCCGAGCTCGTGACCTCGGTGATCGCCGCGCTGCGGGACGAATCCGACCTGGCGCTGGGCAACGTTGTCGGTTCGAACATTTTCAATGCGCTGTTCGTGCTGCCGGTATCAAGCCTCGCCGGCGCAATCCCGGTACCCCGGCACGGCGTCGCGGACCTGCTGTTCTCGCTGGCCCTGGCCGCCGTGCTGGTTCCCGTTTTCTTCCTCGGCGAGGCGCGCCTCGGGCGCGTCATCGGCAGCGCGCTGCTGATTACCTACGTTCTCTGGGCGCTGCTGCGCCTGGCTTGATACCCGTCAGAATTCGTAACGCACACCGAGATGCAGTGAACGTCCCGGCAGCGGCAGCGTGTCCTTGAGCGGCGAGGTGTGCTGGCGTGCGTCCTCGTCCGCCAGGTTCGTGCCCTTGACGAACAGGAACAGGTCGGGCTCGCTGAACGCGTAGGACAGCTCCGCCGACAGCAGCGTGTAGTCCCCGGTCGGCAGCTCGTTTTCGGCGACCTTGTCCTGGCGGTCGTAGAATGCCGCCTCGACGCCCGCTTCGAACCGGTCGCGCGTGAAATGCAGGCCGATGCCGTAGCGCAGCGGCGGCAGTCGCGGCAGGTAGGCGCCGTTGGCTTCCTCGCCATAGACGAAGTCGGTGAACAGGCGCGTGTGCAGGTGGCCGGCCGCCATTTCGAACAGCTCGACCCGGGCCTCCGCCTCGAATCCGTACAGCTCGACGTCCGACTGCTCGTACTCGAACACCTGTACGCCGTCCTCGAACGCCGGCGTCGGCGCGAGCAGGATGTAGTCATCGACGTCGTTCAGGAAGGCGCTGACCGTCCACTCTACGTTTTCGTTGTCGCCGTGCAGCGAGACGTCGAAATTTGACGAGAGTTCGCGGTCGAGTTCCGGACGGCCGAGCGCGACCGCACCGCGCTCGATGCGGCCGGTCGCGACGTGCTCGCCGTCGGCATACAGCTCGGTCGAGTTCGGATGCCGTTCCGACAGTGCAAAGTTGGCGGACAGCGTGTAGCGCTCGTTGAGCGGCCAGATGACGCCCAGCGACGCGCCGAGTGCGACGTCGCTGTACTCGCTGAAATCCGTCGTGCTGATGCGCTGGTTCTCGATCCTGCCGCTGGCCTGGATCGCCAGCCCGGTCGGTGTCGCCCACTCGTGAAACGCAAACACGCTGGCCTGGGTGGTCTCGGATCCGGGGACGAACGCTTCCTCGCCTACCGCGTCGAAGTCGATGCGCTTGAACTGTGCACCGAAAGCGCCCTCGGCGAGCTCGCCCGTGCGGACCCGCAGCTCGAGCCTCCCGTCGAAGCCGCGTGTGTCGAACAGCGTGCCGATCTCGTCGCCCTCCAGTTCGACGTGCGTGTAGTCGTTGCTTGCGAGCCTGAAACGCACTTTCTGAAGCGCGCCGTCGAAGTCGTATTCTCCCTTGACGTCGACGCGCGTCTGCTCGAGGTCGATGCGCACGATTTCCTCCTCTTCCGCGCCACCGCCCGGCGGTTCTTCCTCCTCGTGCGCGTGGCCGGGTACGCCGTAGAGGCTGTCGTGCTGCGTCACGGAGACGCCGACATATCCCGATTCGCTGGCGAACGTGATTGCGGCGGCTGCGGACTCCGTTTCACTGTCGGTGTTTTCGACCACACCGAATGCGTGTTCCTCTTCTTCGCCGCCTTCCGCTTCCTCGATGGCGCGCAGGAGTGCGGACTCGGCGAAGCCCGGGATCTCGACGTTGTCGGTGTCGGTGCGCGAATAATCGGCGTGAAACATGATCGGCCCGGCGCCGAAGCCGATGCGCGCCGCCGCGCTCATCTTGCCCGTCGCGGAGTCGCTGCCGAGCGACGCGGCGCCGAAGGCGCCGTCGGTTTCCGCTGGCATGATTCGATTGTCCACGACGTTGACCAGTCCGCCGGCCGCGCCGCTGCCGTACAGCAAGGTTGCGGGTCCGCGCACGATCTCGATGCGTTCTGCCAGGATGCTGTTGACGCTGACCGCGTGATCTTCCGACAGCGCCGATGCATCGAGCGAGTCGAGGCCGTTCGTCAGCACGCGGACGCGTTCGCCGAACTGGCCGCGTATGACCGGCCGGGACGCAACCGGTCCGAAATAGCTCGAGCTGACGCCGAGTTCCTGCGACACGGTCTCGCCGATGCTGGTCGACTGTTTCCTGGTCAGGTTGTCGCCGCCGAGCACGGTGGTCGGCTGCGCGAGCTGACTGACGGTGCGCGACAACGGCGCGGCTTCGACGACGATTTCGTCGATCTCGTGTTCTTCGTAAACGTTTCCGGGTTCCTGCGCCGCGACGACAGATGTTGCCAGGGCGACTGTAGCGGCACTCCCGGCGATGCGGCGACGGAAAGGCAAATGCCTTGCTGTTGGATACATGCTGAATACTTCCTGATCGTGAATTGAAGACGGACCGAAGTGGGCTTCGGCGCTGCGATGCGCGCGGCATCGGGTGACGATCAGGCAGGAGGAGCGCGGCTCCGGAAACCCGGGGTGGGGGCGGTATGGCGGCCGTACAGCGGTTCCGTTGCGTCGGGCACCGGCGCCTGCAGTAATTCTCCGCTGGCTGCCGGTACCGGTAGCGTTTCGTCGAGGCGCTCCTGCTGCAGGCAGATGCGGCAGACTTTCGATACGTCGTCCGCGACGTGCTCGAACTGGTGCGTCGCGGCGCTTACCTGGAACAGCGCGAGCGCCAGCACGCCCAGCACGGCGAAGCGCGGTGATCGCGCGGAATGCGGGCGGAAATTTGGCAGCTGTATCACTGTCGTCTTGTTCTCGTCATTCCCGGCGACAGGGGAGCGGACGCATTATACGGACCGCTTCGACCGTCCGTCATCGTTTGACCGGCCGCTCACGCCGGGTTCCGCGCGGCCGCCGCCGCTCGGACCGCCGGCACCGTGGGAATCGACGACCGGATATGCGATCAACCGCTGAGCGGGCGTTATGACTTCGCAGTCAAACCCTTGCTGCGGCTGCATAAATGGCATGCCTACGGTATCCTTCGCCGGTGGTCGAATCACGGTTGACCGTAGATCGGTCAAGGAGCGACCACGAGGTCCCCGTCCTTGCCAGCACTGACGGACGGCAGGCGGGACGGGACGGGGGAGAAGGCGCAGGCGGCGATCCGGCCGCCGGCGTCACGACAAGCTCGCGAGATAAGGACATGCAGCCAGCACTTAAAAAATCATTGGAAAACGAAA
>CALKYK010000134.1 GCA_938003715.1 uncultured Gammaproteobacteria bacterium | reverse complement strand
TTCGACCGAGTTAAGGGCTTTTCGAGGAAGAAAGACACACCCGGTGGTCGCCGCCGTCGCGCCGGTCCTTTGTCCTCGCGGCATTACGTCGAAAACGTTATTGCGAATCATTCTCATTACTGTACACTAGCGGGTCAGGAAAAGGCCTGAAGGACCCGATACTCCATGACTCTCGCCTCACTGCAGCGCGGCCGAAAATACGTCATCCGTGGCGTCAACAGCCGCGATCCGGACGTACAACGGCTGATGGTCCTGGGCCTCGTCGAGGGCGCCGAGGTCGAGCTCGCGAGCGCCGCGATCGGCGGCGACCCGATCGAGTTCCGCATGTTCGGTAACGCGATTTCCCTGCGTCGCGCGCAGGCCGAGCAGTTCGCCGTGTCTCTCGCCGGCGAAGGTGAGTAGCGCATCAGCCGTAAGCGTACCGGCTGACAAGATCCCCGTACGCCGACAGCCGACGGCCGTCATCGCCGTCGTCGGCAATCCCAATTCCGGCAAGAGCACATTATTCAATCGCCTGACGGGCCTGCGTCAGCGGACCGGCAATTACCCCGGCGTCACGGTCGAAAAGCACGTCGGCGTGTTGCGTTTCGAGGACAAGGCGCTGGAGCTGATCGACCTGCCCGGCATGTTTGCGCTGTCAGCGCACTCCCTGGAGGAGCGCATCGCCGGCGACGTCGTGATGGGACGCATCAGCGACATGCCGAAACCCGGCGGCATCCTCGCCGTCGTCGACACGACACACCTGTACCAGGGCCTGTACCTCGTGCAGCAGCTGATGTCGCTGGACCTGCCGATCGTCGTTGCGCTGACGATGTCGGATGCGGCGGCGGCGAGCGGCATACGCGTCGATACGGACGCGTTGCAGCAGCGGCTGGGCGGCATTCCCGTGGTGCCGGTCATCGGCACGACCGGGCAGGGCATCGACACACTCAAGGCGGAACTGGCCCGGCTCCCGGACGCGCCGCCGCCGAAGGCGCCGGCGATCTGGCACGAGCTTGCGGCCGCGACCGGGCAACTGGCGCGCGCCCTGCCGGCGACGGTGCCCCGTAGCGAGATCGCGCGCGCGCTGATCGACCGCGACAGCGACATCGCGCGCGAAGTGTCGGCGTACCTCGGTGGCGACGGGGAGCAGCGACTGGAAACGCTGCGCGGCCACGTGTTCGGCGAGGAACCGCCGCTCGCGAACGAGGCGCGTCGCCGCTATACCTGGGTCCGCGAAGTCATGCGCGACGTCCAGCAAGCGGCCCCGGCCATCACGACCTGGAGCACGCGCGCGGCGCGCTTCATGAATCGCCCGGTGCCGGGAACGATCGGCCTGTTCATCGTCATGGCTTTGGTGTTCCAGGCGGTATTTGCCTGGGCGACGCCGCTGATGGACGCAATCGAGGCCGTCACCGCCTCGCTCGGCGCAACGGTCGGCGCGGCCTTGCCGGAAGGCGCCGTCGCGAGTTTCTTCGCCGACGGGGTGATCGCCGGCGTCGGCAGCGTCATCATCTTCCTGCCGCAGATTCTGATCCTGTTCCTGTTCATTATCGTGCTCGAGGATTCGGGATATCTCGCTCGCGCGGCATACCTGATGGATCGCGTCATGCGCTCGGTGGGCCTGTCGGGACAGTCGATTATCCCGATGATCTCGAGCTTCGCCTGCGCCGTGCCGGGCATCATGGCGACGCGCGTGATACCCAACCGCCGCGATCGAATCGCAACCATCCTGGCGGCGCCGTTCCTGACCTGCTCGGCGCGCCTGCCGGTGTATGCGCTCCTGATCGCGGCGTTCGTGCCGGTGCGCGACGTGGGGTTTTTCAACATGCAGGGACTGGTGCTGTTCGGACTGTACATGCTCGGCATCATGGGCGGTCTGTTCACCGCGCTGCTGCTGCGGCAGACGGCACTCAGAGGCGCGAACCCGACCTTTGCGCTGATGCTCCCTGAATTCCGGCGGCCGAACCTGCAAACCGTACTGATGCAGCTCCTCGGCCGCGCGATGATTTTCCTGAAGCGAGCCGGCACGGTGATCTTCGCGGTCGCAGTCGTCATCTGGGCGCTCGCCTATTTCCCGCGCTCCGACGACATCGCGGCGACGGCCGCGGCGCAGGAAGCTGCGGCGCTTGCCGCCTACGAGGGCGAGACGCTTGCGTCGCAACTCGCCGAGATCGAGAACCGTGCGGCCGCCGCACAGCTCGAACAAAGCTGGCTCGGGCGGGCGGGCAAGTCGATCGCCCCGGCGTTCGCGCCGCTGGGCTGGGACTGGAAGGTTTCCGCTGCCGTCATCGCGGGATTTCCCGCGCGCGAGGTAGTCGTTGCCGTGCTCGGCACCGTTTACGCAGTGGGTGACGAGGCGGACGAGGCGACGCTGGCCGGACGACTGAAGTCGGCGACACACGGGGACGGCTCACCGGTGTTCACGTTGCCGATGGTCATCGGACTGCTGATTTTCTATGCGTTCTGCCTGCAGTGCGCGGCGACCCTTGCGGTGATCCGCCGGGAGACGAATACCTGGCGCTGGCCGCTGTTCGCGTGGACCTACATGACGACGCTGGGCTATCTCGGCGCGCTTTGCGCGTACCAGCTCGGCAGCTGAACGGCGACGGTCAGTCGTCGTCGACGAATTCCTCGAGCGTTTCCTCGCTGCCGGTCGACTTCAGCAGCACCTCGACCTTTTGTTCCGCTTCCTTCAGCGCGTTCTGGCAGCCCCGCGTCAGCTTGATGCCCTCCTCGAACTTCATCATGGCCTTGTCGAGGGGCAGGTCGCCGCTTTCCAGCTCTTCGACCAGCGCTTCCAGGTCGGAGAGCGCCTTTTCCAGGTTGAACGTCTTGCGCGTGCTCATGCGGTTGATCAGTCCGTCTCGGGGCAGTGAAGAGCGGCTACGCTACCGCCGCGCCGGGAGGCCGTCAACGACTTGCCTGGGCCGTTGACAAGGTCCTGCGCGGCGCTTAGAGTGCTGATCTTCTTAGACTTAGTCTAAAAGTCAAACAGATGCACCGAGAGGAGCAACCATGTCACTGAAGGGCAGCAAGACCGAGAACAATCTCAAGGAAGCATTCTCCGGCGAGTCACAGGCGAATCGCCGCTACCTGTATTTCGCGGCCAAGGCCGACGTCGAAGGTTACAACGACGTTGCCGCCGTGTTCCGCTCCACGGCGGAAGGCGAAACCGGGCACGCCCACGGTCACCTGGAATACCTGGAAGAAGTCGGCGACCCGGCAACGGGCCTGCCGATCGGCTCGACCTCCGAGAATCTCAAGGCCGCTATCGCCGGTGAGACGCACGAGTACACCGACATGTACCCGGGCATGGCGAAGACGGCGCGCGACGAGAAGTTCGAGGAAATCGCCGACTGGTTCGAGACGCTCGCCAAGGCGGAGCGTTCGCACGCCAACCGGTTCCAGAAGGCGCTGGACACGCTCGACGACTGATCGCCGTTCGGGCCGGTGCGTAGTGCGCCGGCCCGTCGCACGATTCGATGTCCGCACCCACCGACAAGCGCGAGGGCAGCCTCGAGGCCCCGACGCGGCACCCGATCGACTGGAAGTCGCCGTCGTTCTACGACGAGGGCGCCCTGTTCGCCGAACTCGAGCGCGTCTTCGACATTTGTCACGGCTGCCGCCGCTGCTTCAACCTGTGCCACGCTTTCCCGACCCTGTTCGACGCCGTCGACGAATCGGAAAGCATGGAGCTGGACACGGTACCGAAGGAGGTCTACTGGGACGTCGTCGACCACTGCTACCTGTGCGACATGTGCTACATGA
>CALKYK010000133.1 GCA_938003715.1 uncultured Gammaproteobacteria bacterium | reverse complement strand
GATCGTGACCGGCGAGCCTTTGCCGGGTGTAAACGTCGCACTGTAGCTTTCGCCGAAGAAATCAGTGTCGTCCACGCTGCCGTAATCGGCGCAGGTCGTATTCTGTGCGAGCTGCCAGGCCGCATGCGCAAGGCCGGCTTCGGCGACATAGCGAATGCGGTCACGCTCGATCGCCGAAGACGCCGCGTGCGTCCAGATGCCCGATTCAGAACTCAGGAGCATCGCACTGGCGGCAACGATCGCGAGGAACAGCACCACCGGTAGCAAGACGTAACCGCTTTGTGCCGCCGGCATGGGCGCATGCGATTGCTGTATTTTCATCGGCCCGTGCGCGCCCGGACCCGGGTCTGCAGGCGTACCGGATCGGCTTGCGGGTTGCGGACTTCGAGCGTGATGTCCACGAGAGTGGCGCGTTTGCCCGCAGCCGGGATCCGTTCGACGCGGAACAGAGTGACGTTTTCGGCGATCATGTACTCCGTAAAATCGCTACCGTTGACAGGATTGAGATTCGGCAGCCGCTCAACAAGCGTTCCGCCATTCAGGTAAAAAACGACGGCGTCATACCAGTCCTCGTCACGCAGACCATCTTCGTCATCGTCGTCGAAGAATCCTTCGTCCGTTAGCCCGTCGCCGTCGTCGTCGACTCCGGCCACACCGGGTTGGCCATCCTTGTTCATATCTTTTTTAAAGTCTTCGTCGACGGTGCCGTCGAGATCATCGTCGATGCCGTTCAGGTCGTCTTCGTTATCGAAGCCGTCCTCGTCGTCGTCAACCGTGGTCGCAAGGTTGGTTGCTTCGTCGTTGGCGCCCTCCCCGTCATCGTCGACTCCAATCAGGCCCGGGCTCGAGTCGTTGGAGACATCGTTTGGGAAATCCTCATCGACTTTGCCGTCCTTGTCGTTGTCGGCATCCGCGAATCCGTCGCCGTCGATATCGATTGACGGATCGAGTGTTACCGCCAGGACTGCGGTAGCAAACGTGCTGCCCGTATCCGGTGGGGATGCAGGAATCGTCTGTTCACGAACATGTTCCCGCCAGGTCGTGTTCGGATTGTCCGCAAGAGGCAGGAGCAAACGTTCCGTCGCGGCAAGGGCATTGACCATGCGGTGCATCGCGAATTCGGCATCCCGCAGCGCATCGACGCGAGATTGAGTTTCATTGCGTACCGCGTTCGACCGGGTGAACACGCCGGAGACAGCAGCGAGCAGCATCGCGGCCAGCGCGATCGTGATCAGCAGTTCCGTGAGGGTCAATCCACGTTGACGATGCGCCGACGCCGTCATGACTACGGTACCGTCAGTGATTCGTAACCGGTTACGGTCCCCTCGATCTCGCCGCGCACCCAGAGCATTCCGGTATAGCCCGTGTAGGGATTCTTGTCTCCGTCGAGGTCGGGATCGGGTACGGTGAATACGTTTCCGTCGCCGTCGCCGTTCGCGGCATCGTAGAGCGCGATGTACACGATGCGCCGTTCCGCCGTGCCGGCCGCGTCGGAGTAGGTCGTCGCCGCTTTCGGACCTCCCGCGGTTTCTGCCGCGCTGACGAGCGCGGAAAACGGTTCTGCGAGGGTCTCCTCGAACAATTGCAGCAGCCGGAAACGGGACTCGATTTTCTGTTCGTGCACGCGGCTGCCGAGCAACCCTGCCTGCAGGGCGTCGAGAGCCGGAACCATTGCGATTGCGAGGATCGACGCCGCAACGAGGAGTTCCGTGTAGGTCAGTCCCGATTGTCTCGCGCGATACGTCACGGCAGTCACTCGATCCACATTCGACCGGTTCGCCCGTCCAGCCTTACCTTGACAAGTTCCGAGTCACCCCAGAAATTGATCGTGTACGACTCCAGCAGCACGTCGGCCGGGTCGCCGCATCGCGCGATGCCGTAGCGGTCGAACCAGATTCGCCCCGGGCGATTGCAGTTGCCGTCGAATGTCGAGGACCGCGTGATTTCTTCGACCTCGGCGAAGTCCTGCTGGTCGACCTGGATGTCGTAAATCGACTTCGTCACCGGGTGGTAGACGTCATGAACCATCGTCGGAGGAACGGTATTCCAGTCGAACCGGAATACCCGGATGCGCTCCTGGCCGGACTGGTGCCGAAAACCGTAGTTGGCCCCGCCTCGCATCGACTCGCCCCGCGCGAAACGAATCGCATCGGCGAACTGTCGCGCTGCAGCGTCGAGTAATTCTGCTTCTCTGTTTCCGCTTGACGGTACAGCAACTGCCGCTATCAGGCCGAGGAGGGCGACGACGACCAAAAGCTCCGCCAGTGAATACCCGGAAACCGGCGCGGGGACATTCCTCATTTCGCGATACCTCCTTCGAAATCAGGAATGCCCCCGCCGGGGTGGATTACTCGTCGCCGATGAACTCGCCGGTGACCGAGTCGAAGCGCCAGCCGCCCGTGTTGCCGCTAGCCAGGCCGAGGACGCCGGTGGTGACGACGGTGACGGTGTTGTTCGTGCCGAGCGGGTTCACCGGGAGATCGTCCTTCAGGTACGGGCCGTACTTGAACTCGTTCGGGTCAGTGCCGGTGCAGGCCTGGCCCGCAGCGTTCGTGTAGTTTCGAAGCTGGGCAAGGAATGCCGGTTCGCCAACCGCGCCGGCGACAGGAGCACCATTGATGCAGGTCGCACCCGTCGACGTCACGGCGCCGGGATAGGCGTTGTGCTGTTGTCGATACAGGTCAATGGCGGCACGAATGTTGGCGATATTCGTGTCGTACGCCGACTGCGTTGCGTCGTCCGTCGCAGCTGTGAATTGCGGAACAATTATGGCAGCGAGTATCGCCAGGATAATGACCACGATCAGCAGCTCGACCAGGGTAAAGCCGCGGTGGGCTTTCTTTTTTACCAGCGAAATCATACGTTTGTCTCCTGTCACGGTATGCATTGTCCGCTACGACGACTGTATCGGCCGCGGTACCGGAAGCTTGAGGCAGGCAG
This sequence comes from uncultured Gammaproteobacteria bacterium, assembly GCA_938003715.1. GTDB lineage: Bacteria > Pseudomonadota > Gammaproteobacteria > Steroidobacterales > Woeseiaceae > SZUA-117. The sequence goes on along the minus strand of CALKYK010000133.1, from coordinate 5,650 downwards.
CGCCTTCCCGGGACGTCCGACCCTTGTCCCGGCTCAGGACACGGCGCGGGACAGTTTGAATATGGGAAGGATCAGTGAGCTGATCAGGACCCCGACGATGACGCCCATGACGAGCAGCATGATCGGTTCGGCGAGCTTCGAGACCCTGTCGAGTTTCTGCGTCAGCTGCGCCTCGTAGTACTCCGCGACGCGATGCATGACCCGGTCCAGGTTTCCCGTTTGCTCGCCCGTCGTGATCATGTGTTTGGCCAGGTCCGGGATGAACGCCGCCTCGGCGAATCCCGCGGCCACGCCGGCGCCGGCCTGGACTCGGGTTTCGACGTCGACGATCAGGCGCCGGAACAGCGAATTGCGCACGACGTCGCGCACCGCTTCCAGGCTGTCCATTACCGACACGCCGTTTGCCAGTGACAGGCTCAGTACCTGCAACGACTGCACGAGGTATACCTGGGTGAAGATGTCCTTCAGACCCGGCACGTGCAGTTTCAGGTAGTCGATGCGACGACGTCCCGCGTCGCTGGCCAGCCACTGCCTGGCAGCGAGCGTAAGCACCAGGAAGCCGCCGACCAGGAAGTACCAGTACGCGCGAATGACCTCGCTCGTCGCCATCAACACCTTCGTTGTTGCCGGCAGCTGATCGTAGATAGACGCAAACATGCTGCTGAACTTCGGGAATACGACGGCAAGCACGAAGATAACCACGGCGATCGAGAATACGACCAGGAAAGCCGGGTAGGTCGCTGCCGATACCAGTGTCCTGCGAAGCTCCTCGCGCTTCCGGTCCATGGTCAGCAGCTGTTGCAGGACTTCGTGCATGAAGCCTCCCGATTCGCTGGCCGCGACCAGGTTGACGTAGGACGAGGAAAAAACGTCCTCGTGGTTTGCCAGCGCGCTCGCAAACGACCTGCCTTCGCTGACGTCGGTGGCTATGCGCTCGATGATCTCGCGCATTCGCGGGTTTTCGGTCTGCCCAACGATCGTCGTCAGCGCGCCGTACAGGCTTTCGCCGGTTTCGAGCAGCAATGCGAGCTGTTCGGTAAAGAACATTCGGTCCGAACTGCTGACCTTGCGGCGACGCTCCGGCAATGTGAAGGCCGGCCGTTTTCGCGCTTTTGCAGTTGTGTCTTCGTCGATGGACGATGTGTCGAACTGGATGGCCACGGCAATGCGGTCAGATACTCGTGACGCGGGCGACTTCCTCGATCGTCGTCCGCAGCTCGCGGGCCCGGACCAGTCCGTCCGCGAACAGGTTCTTGAATTGCCGTGATGCGAGGTAATCCGCGAGTTCGTCGCGATTTGGCCGCGAGATGACCAGCTTTTGCAGCTCCGCATCCATCCTTAGAATCTCGTGGATGCCGATCCGGCCTTTGAAGCCCGAGTCGTAGCACTCCTCGCAGCCCTTGCCGCGGGCGAGCTTTATCTCACCTTCATTTTCCCAGCCGTATTCGTCGGCCAGCCCGGCGGGGGCAAGAAACTCCATCTTGCAGGACGGGCAAATGGTCCTGACCAGTCGCTGCCCGATCACGCCGACGAGCGCGGACGACAACAGGTACGGTTCGACACCCATGTCGATGAGCCGCGTGATCGTGCCGATCGAATCGTTGGTATGCAGGGTCGACAGCACCAGGTGTCCCGTCAGCGCCGCCTGCACGGCAATTTCCGCCGTTTCGCGTTCGCGGATTTCGCCGACCATGACGATGTCGGGGTCCTGCCGCAGCACGTGCTTCAGGATCTTCGCAAAGGTCAGGCCGATGCCGGCCCGCACCTCGTTCTGGTTGATGATGTCGAGCTGGTACTCGACCGGGTCCTCGATCGTTACAATGTTTTTTTCGATGCTCTTCAGATAGTTGAGAGCAGCGTACAGGCTCGTCGTCTTGCCGCTGCCGGTCGGCCCGGTGACCAGGATCAGGCCATGACTCGCGTCCAGCAGGGCTTTGAATGCGGCCAGGTTCTCGCCGGACATGTTGAGCTGGTTGACGTCCAGGATCGCCTGGTTCTTGTCCAGGATACGCAGCACGACTTTCTCGCCAAAAAGCCCCGGCAGGGAGCTGAAGCGCAGGTCGACCGAGCGTCCCTGGGTGTGAACCTGGATGCGCCCGTCCTGCGGCATTCGCCGCTCCGCGATATCGAGGTTTGCCATGACCTTGAGGCGCGACACGAGCGCGGGATGCAGTTCCACGCGCGGCGAAGTGAACTCGTACAGCACGCCGTCGATGCGGAAGCGGATTCGCGAGTGGGTACGAAACGGTTCGATGTGGATATCACTCGCGCCGTCGTGCACGGCGCGCTGGATGATCGAGTTGACCAGGTTGATGACGGGACTGCCCGCGGCCGCCTCGTCGATCGTCGTGTAGTCGTCGAGCTGCGGCGTTTCGACGACGGCGAAGTCTTCATCGACGTCGCCCACCATGTCGAACTGGAAGTCGTCGAGGGCCAGCGACTCGTTCAGCAGCTTCAGGATGTCTTCCCTGCGCGCCAGTACCGGGCGGACATCGACGCCGAGACGTTCAGATACCTCGTCGAATGTCGGAACGTCCTGCGGCTTCGCGGTTGAAAGGAACAGCACGTCCCGCGCGCGGTCAAGCGGCATCACGGAAAGGCGCCTTGCGACCGGGCGTTCGAGGAGGTCGGCGACGGCCGGGTCATACAGGCCCGTGCGCAGGCGTACGAACGGGATGTCGAGCTGCTCGCCCAGGGCTCTCAACACGTCGTTCTCGCTCGCCCAGCCCTTGTCGATGATGATCTGGCCCATGCGTTTGCCGAGCCGATCCTGCAGCTTGAGTGCCTCGTTGACTTTCGCCTCGGTGACGAAACCGCGGGCAACCAGGATGTCGCCGAGGCGGGCGCCGGGGCCTGCGGTGACGGCCGATGCGTCGCGCCGGTCGCGCTTGCCGTCGACACCGAGGAAAGTGACGTAGTCGAGGAGGCCGGTGATCTCTGCAGTTTCGCGAACGATGCCGTTGTGACCGGTAATCTTGAGCCAGCCGCCCAGCGGGACGAGGCGGTCCTGCAGGTCCATCAACGCTGTGATTGCCAGGCTGTCGATCGTCTGCACGCCGTTGAAATCGACGATGATCTTGAATTCGCCGCCGTCGATGCATTCATCGATGACGAGCAGCAGGTCCTGCAGCGCCTCGTTGCCCGTCAGCGAAAAGCGGGGTACGACCTGGGTCGCGACGCCAACGCGGATCCGGGTGACCGGACTGCGGACTGTCTCGGCGGGCACGCTCATGCCGAGGCTCGTTTCGCTTCCTGCTGCAGGTCAGCCAGCGCCGTGCGCAGGACGTCCGGCTTGCCGATGTGATAGCCCTGAACGTAGTCGATACCGCAGTCCGACAGCACTTCGACCGTACGACTGTCACCGACATATTCGGCGATCGTGGAGAGCCCCATGGTCTTGCCGATCTGGCAGATCGCGTCGACCATCGACAGTGATATCGGGTCCTTCGTCACTTCACGGATGAAGCTGCCGTCGATCTTCAGGTAGTCGACCGGCAGCATCTTCAGGTAGCCGAACGAACTCAGGCCGGCGCCGAAATCGTCGAGCGCGAAGCGGCAGCCGATATCGCGCAGCGACTGCATGAACTGCGTGGCCTAGTCGATATTCGAGATGGCTGGCGTTTCGGTAATCTCGAAACACACCTGTTCCGGCGTGACCCCCGAGCGCAACAATTCGTCGGCAACGAATGGCAGGAACCCCGTATTCGTCAGCGACTGGCCCGAAAGATTGATGCAGAACACCGCGCCCGTGGCGCCGATGTCGGTCCAGGCTTCGCTCAGCATTTTCAGCGCATTGCGGATGACCCAGCGGTCCAGCAGCGGCATCAGCTGGTAGCGTTCGGCCGCGGGCAGGAACAGCCCCGGCGACAGCGGCTCCCTGTTCTCGTCGAGCATGCGCACCAGGATCTCGAAGTGCGCCGTATTTGCCGTCGCGTCGACCGGCATAACCGGTTGGCAGTGGAGTTCGAAGCGATCCGAGCGCAACGCGTCCTGCACCCGGCTGATCCATTCGATGTCCTCGCTGCGGCGCACGAGCTCGGTATTGTCTTTTTCAAATACTTCGATGCGGTTACGACCGCCGTCCTTGGCCGACTTGCACGCGATCTCCGCGGAGGCCATGACGCTGACGATGCCCTCGGTGTCCTTGGCGACAAGCGCTATGCCGATGCTGGCGGATACGTCGAGCTGGCGGCTCGCCGATACGACCGTCAGTTTGCGAATCGCGCGGCGGATCTTTTGCGCCACCGAATGGCCCTGGTTGATGTCGCAATTGGAGAGCAGCACGCCGAATTCGTCACCGCCGAGACGCGCCAGCGAATCGCTGTCCCTGACGATGTTGCGCAGCAACTTGGCAATGCGCCGGATGAGGTGATCGCCTTCCTGGTGTCCCATCAGGTCGTTGACGAGATGCAGCTGGTCGACGTCGACGTGCAGCAGGCAATGCAGCGCATTGGAATTCTTGGTGCTTGCCAGGGCCGAGACGAGCGAAGACTCGAATCCGCTGCGATTCATCAGCCCAGTCAGCGAATCATGGTGGGTATGAATGATTCGCGACGCTTTCTTCGCCATGACCTCGAGCAAATTTCGGTCGCCATTCGAAAACGTATGCAGATCGCGGCGCGCGACGACCGCGAGCATGCCGATCGCGGTGCCGTGATCGTCGATGATCGGATGAGCGAGCAGGTTGTCGCTGCGTCCGCCGAACACCCTCTGTCGCTCCCCGGTGTCTGATTCGTTCAGGACGAGGCTTTGCACCTGCGATTCGACGTTGTCGTACACGGCTGTACGGAGCAGGTCGAGCACCTCGTCGGCGTTGACGGGCGCATCGGACTTGTTCAGGTCGTGCAGCTCGATGCCTCGATCGCGGCACACGAGCGCGGCGAGGCCGACGTCGAGATAATCCGCGCAGTTCTTGACCAGGCGCACGAGCGCTTCCTGCCCTTCCTCGAAGTACTCGACCTGGTCCTTGGTCGAGTAGACCAGGTTCAGTTCCTCGTAGCGCTCCGTCAGCTCGCGTGCGAGCTGATTGCACTCTTCCTGCAGATCCGACTCGTCCTGGATGAAAGCAAGCGCTTCGGTGAAGGCGCGACGCAAGGTATCCGGGGCCGTCGAGAGCGGCACGCTATCGTCCGTTCGATAGGTGACGGCGAGCGTGCCGGTCTGGTCCTTGTCTATCGAGAAAAGCGGCGCGCGGAACTGGGTGCTGCCGTTTTCGAGGCGCCTTCGATCGATCCCCGTCGCGAATTCCGTCCACAGGGCAGGCTCATCGCTTGCATCGGCTCCGATCTCCGGTTCACCGCGATCGAGCGACCAGAGCAGATCGTTGCCGTTGTCGCGCAGTTCGAAGCGCACCGCGTCGGGAAACAGGCGCGGCAGGAGCCGTTCGTACTTGGCCATGGACAGTGCGGGCAGCGGGTTCATCTTGGTTCAGCCTGTCGCAGCCTGCTCGTTTTCGCTCAGGCAGCGATCGATGTGCGCGACGAGGCGGCGTACGCTGACCGGCTTTTCCATGAAAGCCAGATCGTTCATTTCGCGCGTCCAGTCGCGATGCTCGAGTTCGGTCCTCGACGTCAGCACGACGATCGGAAACCTGCGTTCGGGATACTGTTCCTGGATGGCGAGGCACAGTTCCTTGCCGCTCATCCGCGGC
>CALKYK010000132.1 GCA_938003715.1 uncultured Gammaproteobacteria bacterium | reverse complement strand
GACGCAGATGACGGTGGCCGAGGTCTTGAGCGAATACTCGCGCGGCATGTACGAGCTGTAGGTGATCATCAGGCCGACGCCGATGCCCAACGAGAACAGCGCCTGGCCGAGCGCCATCAGGTAGGACTGCGCCGTCAGGCGGCTGAAGTCGGGTGCGAACAGGAACGTCACCGCGGCGGAAAAATCGGCGCGCAGCAGGTTGTAGACGACCAGCACGATGATGACGCCGAACAGCGCCGGCATCAGCACCTTCGACGCGCGTTCGATGCCGCGATTGACGCCGCGCGCGACGACCCAGACCGTCATCGCGATGAACGAGCCGTGCAGCAACACCTGGTAACCGGGCTTGTCGATGCGCTGGCCGAACGCGGACTGCGATGCGCCGCCGTCGAAGCCTGCGAACGCATCGGTCGCGGCCAGCGCAAGGTAGTCCATCGCCCACGCCGCGACGACCGCGTAATACGACAGGCCGACGAACGACACCAGCAGGCTGATCTAGCCGATCGAGCGCCAGAACGGGTGCGCGCCCTGTTCGCGCACCAGCGTCGCGATGGAATTGACCGGGCTCATGTGCCCGCGCTTGCCGAGCAGCATCTCGCCCGCCATCAGCGGCACGCCGAGCAGGAACACGAACGCGAGATAGACCAGCACGAAGCCGCCGCCGCCGTTGTCGCCGGCGATGTACGGAAAGCGCCACAGGTTGCCGAGGCCGACCGCGCCGCCGATCGTCGCCAGAAGGAACGCCGGGCGGCTCGACCAGGCGGCGCGCTGACCGTCAGGCATGCATCACTCCGGCTGCTCCAGCCACTGGAAGAACTCGACCGTGTAGCCGCCGGGATCCTCGAGCAGGAAGCTCCTTATGCCGCCGCCGTCGCGGATGTCCTTCAGGAACGTGACGTCGTCGCGATCCACAAGGCGTTCGTACCAGGCGTCGACGTCGTCGGTCACCAGGCTCAGCATGACCGAGTTCCTGTCCTGCACCTGGTGCCATGCGCCGTCGCCGACCGTGACGACGCCGACCGAGCTGGCCGGGCCGGTGCTGAAGAACCGGACCCACTCCCAGTCGAGCGTTTTCTCGAGACCGAGTACCTCGCCGTAGAAGTGCGAGGCAGGACCGATGTCGTCGTAGTAGAACATCGTTGTCGACGACGCGATCGACGGCGCATTCATCATTCTTCCCCCGTCGGCCGCGCAGGCGGCCAGCGTGGCCGCCAGTGCCAGGATTACGACGCGATTCACGGCTCCCCCTTACGCGCAGTCCGGTGCCAAGCATAGCAGCAATGTAAACGCCGGCCGGAGCGAGGTCATATAATTCGTGAAGCCGCACCCCGGGGGAGAAGTCCATGCAGATCCGCAACCTGTTGCCGTTCGTTTCCGTACTCGTGCTCTTCACCGCCTGTTCGCGTCCGGCCGATGCGCCGGCGCCGGACGCGCGCACCGTCGACACGCTGATTACCGGGGGGCTCGTCTACGACGGCGTGGGCGATGCGCCCTACGTCACCGACGTCGGGCTGACCGGTGAGCGGATCGCATTCATCGGCGACGCGGACGTGGCCGACGTCAGTGCCGAACGCGTCATCGTCACCGCCGGACGATCGGCTACGCCTACCCTCATCCCCGCCCAGACCCTCGCGGTACTGTACGAGGCCTACGGCCGCGACGCCGTTCCCTACCTGTACCAGGGCATCACGACGGTCGTGCTAGGCCTCGACGGATCGGGGCAGGCGAACGTTGCCAATCGGCTCGACCTGTGGCGCGACAACGGCATCGGCGTCAACGGCCTGGTGTTCGTCGGCCACGGCGCCGTTCGAAGCGACGTGATGGGCCTCGAAGACCGCGAACCGACCGCGGCGGAGCTGGAACAGATGCAGGCACTCGTGCGACAGGCGATGGAAGAGGGCGCGTTCGGCCTGTCGACGGGACTGTTTTACGTGCCGGGCACCTACGCGGCGACGGAAGAGGTCATCGAGATCGCAAAGGTCGCCGCGGAGTTCCCGAACGCGATCTACGACACCCACGATCGCGACCTCGGCGCGGTGTACCAGGGCATCGGCTACGACGCGTCGGTGGCCGAAGGCATCCGCATCATCGAGGAGTCCGGGCTGCGCGGCATATTCAGCCACTACAACCTGCAGGGCGCACACAATTACGGTCGCGCAGACGTGGGCGCGCGCCTGATCAACGAGGCCCGCGCGCGCGGCGTGGACGTCTGGGCGGCGCACCATCCGTACACCGCGACGCAAAGCAACCTGCGCTCGTACACGATTCCGGACTGGGCGGTGGCCGGCGGCCAGGAAGAAATGGTCGCCCGCTTCGACGACCCGGACGTGCGCGGCGAAATCATCGAGGCGACGAACGCGATGCTCGCGATACGCGGCGGGCCGGACAGGATCCTGTTCGTCGATCCGCGCCCGGACCTGAACGGCAGGACGCTGGCGGAGTTGGCCGCCGAGCGAGAACTGTCCGCGGCCGAGACGGTGCAGTGGGTGCTGCGCGACGGCAACGCGGGCGTGATGAACCTGGAGCTCTACGATCACGCGAACACGCGCCGGCTGGCGCAGGAACCATGGATGATGACCTGCACCGACGGCCGTACGCCGCGCCCGGACCAGCCGATCACCCACCCGCGCACCTACGGGGCGTTTCCGAAGAAGATGCGCCACTTCGTTTTCGAGGAAAACCTGCTCGCGCCCGAGTTCGTCATTCGCAGCTACTCGGGACTCGCCGCGGATTTCTACCGTTTGCCCGACAGGGGCTACCTGCGCGAAGGCTATGTCGCCGACGTCGTCGTGCTGGATCCGCACCGCTACCGCGATACTGCGACGTTCGAGGAGCCGCGGCAGTACGCCGAAGGCGTCCTGCACGTGTTCGTCAACGGCGAGGCGGCAGTTCGCGACGGGCAGGCGACCGGCGCACTTGCGGGCATGCCATTGAAGCGCCCGGCTGGCGACGAGAATCGATCAGAGTCTCCTTAACTGCAGCAGGCACGGTCCTGCTGCACGGGCGGGCAGGGCACGTCGCCGTAGGAACAGTAGACGCAACAGTCGCCGCTTTTCGGACGCAGCACGGCGCCGCAACCCTGGCAGTCGTAAAAGAACTGACAGGCATTCGTCGGCATTCGGTCTTTCGAGCGATGCCCGCACTCCGGGCAGGTCAGCGTCGATTCAGCGATGATCGGGGCCGTGTTCGCCATCCGCTCAATTGAAAGCATGCGCAACCGCGTGCGCGGCCGGCGCGATGATGTCGTCTTCGAGCAGGTCGTACAGACCGCGGATGTGCCGGCGCCGGGTGTCGCCCGGAATGCTGCTCGAGGTCGTGACGATCACCAGGTCGAGGTCCGGCGCCAGCAGGATGAACTGGCCGCCGTAGCCCCAGGCGAACGCGGTATCGACGCCCGCCATCTTCCGCGTCCACCAGCCGTAGCCGTACTGACGGGCGCTGTCGCGCCTCGAGCGCACGACCGGCGTCAGTGAGGTCTCGACCCAGTCCGCCGGGATGACCTGGCGTTCGTCGGCTCGGCCGCCGTTCAGGTACAGCTCGCCGAACTCGAGCATCTGCCGCGGTGTCAGCTCCATGTTGTTGCCGCCGAAGTAGATGCCCTGCGGATCGCGTGGCCATTCCGCGAGTTCGAAACCGAGCGGGCGCGCCAGCGCGTCGCGCGCAAAGCGGTATGTCGACTGGCCGGTCGCCTCGGTCAGGATCGCGGACAGGAGGTGCGTGTACCCGGTGCTGTAGATCATGCGCGAACCGGGTGCAGCCAATAGCGGCTGGCGAAGCTGGAAGGCGACCCAGTCCGGGCTCAACACCCAGGCGCCGTAGTTGTAAAAACTGGTCGTCTCGAGCCCCGCGCGCATCGACAGCAGGTGGCCGACCGTGATGCCGCGCTTCGCCTCGTCGTCGATGAGCTCGGCGTAGTATTCGGCGACAGGTTGCTGGAGCCCGGCAATATGTCCCTGGTCGATCGCGATGCCGATCAGTGCCGACATGATCGTTTTCGACACCGACTTCACGTTGGCGCGACGATTGGGGTTCTGGCCGTTGAAGTATTCCTCGACGACGAGCTGGCCGTCGTAGCTGATCAAAAGGCTATGCAGGCGCGGCATCGTTGCCGCTTTCGCGAGCGCCGACTTGAACAGGGCGCGGTCGACCGCCGTTTTCGTTTCCGCATGCAGCGACGACATCGTCGACATCGCGACGATGATGAGCAGGCAGGAAAAAAGAGGCTGGGTTCGAGGGCGATTCTTCATTGTTGTGCGCCGGTATAATCGCTCTGACCCCGCATCATAACGGAAGTTTCGACGGAGCCGGGCATGGCAGAAGAATCACAACAACAGCCGGGCAACGGTCTGCACCGCACGCTCGGCGTGATGGACCTCGTGCTGCTGAATATTGCGGCGATCCTCGGCATCCGCTGGCTGTCGACCGCGGCGCAGATGGGGCCGTCGGCTCTGTTGTTATGGTTACTCGCCGCGCTCGTCTTCTTCATACCGTCGGGGCTCGCGGTGATGGAACTGTCCTCGCGGGAACCGGGCGAGGGCGGCATCTATCTCTGGAGCAAGTCCGCGTTCGGCGAGATGCACGGCTTCATCGCCGGCTGGGCGTACTGGGTCAACAATCTCTTCTATTACCCGGGACTGCTCCTGTTCATCGCCGGCGCATTCCTCTATCTCGGCGGTGATCGCTGGCTCGGGCTCGAGGACAGCCCGTACTACAACGCGGCGTTCGCGCTGACGCTCCTGTGGGTCGTCATCGCAGCGAACGTGGTCGGCCTGAAGCGCGGCAAGTGGATCCAGAACGTCGGCGCGATGGGCACCGGTGCGATATTCGTCGTCCTTGCCGTATGCGGCATCTGGGCCTGGGCCGTGCACGGCAGCGAAACCTCGTTCACCGCGCAGTCGATGGTGCCCGATCTCGGCAACCTGCCGATGCTCACGTTTTTCGCGACGATGACGTTCGCGTTCGCCGGCCTGGAGCTCGGCTCCGCGATGGGCGGAGAGATCGTCGATCCGCGCCGCTCGATCCCGCGCGGCATGCTGATCTCCGGCCTGCTGATCGCGTTCATCTACATCGTCGGCACCGGGGTGCTGCTCGTCGCCGTGCCGGAAGGAGAGATCGACGTGATCACCGGCCTGCCGCAGGCACTCGCCGCGATTGGCGAACGCATCGCGCTGCCCGGCATCGGTCTCATCGGCGCGTTCCTGATCGTGCTGAGCTCGACCGGCGGCTTCGGCGCCTGGCTGACCGGCGTCGCACGCATCCCGTTCGTAATCGGCATCGACCGCTACCTGCCGGCCGCACTTGGCAGGATGCATCCGAAATACGGCTCGCCGCATGTCGCGCTGTACACGCAGGGCGTAATCGTGACCTTGCTGATGATGGCGGCGGTGACCGAGTCGACGATCGAGGAGGCTTACATCCTGCTCCTCGATATGACGATCATCCTGTACTTCATTCCCTTCCTGTACATGTTCGCCGCACTGCCGGTGTTGCGGCGCAAGGCGGCGGGCAGCGACGGGAACGTGCGCCACGTGCCGTTCGGTGCGTTCGGCCCGTGGCTTTTCGGCGGACTGGGATTCGCCGCGACCGCGCTGTCGGTCGGGCTGGCGATGTTGCCACCGGAGGGCACGTCGAACCCGGGCCTGTTCGTGGCAAAGATTGCCGGCGGCTGCCTGCTTTTTATCGGCGCAGGTCTCGCGTTCTACTTCGCCAACCGCAATCGTCGCTGACCGCCGTCTTCGTCATTGCGAGGCCGAAGGGCCGACAAAATCGCCGGGAGCGATTTTGGACGCACGCAGTGCGCCCGAAGGGCCGGCGACAGGACGTCGCCGGTCAACCAATCCACGTGTGTTGAGTCCGGAGCCGCAGCGACCCCGGGCAATTGCTCCTCACTCGAAAAGCCCTTGACTCGCTCGGAGCAAATACCCGGGTCCGCTGCGGTTGAGAGCAGGAACCCGACGTCGGAGAACCACAACCGCCCGGCTTCTCGCTCCTGAGCGGGGTGGTTCTCCTGTCGCTGGCACCGGCTGCAACGGGCGGCGGACATCGGGTGTGTCTTTCGACCGAGTTAAGGGCTTTTCGAGGGAGAAAGACACACCCGGTGGTCGTCGCCATAACGAGTATCTATGGATTGCCTTTTCGGGCTACGCGCTCCTCGCAATGACGAAGACGGCGAAGTTCGCATCGACGCTGGTTGCGGGGCATGGCGCCGCAAAAAAAAGCGCTCCCCGCACCAACGGCGGAGAGCGCCTTTCAATATCCTGGCATTCAGCGCATCACTTCGATTTTGCGCTTGATGACGCGCACTTCCTTGCCGCCTTCGCCACTGCCGTCGATGAACGTGATCTCAGCGTCGTGACCGGCCGACTGCAGCACCGACTTGATGCTTTCGCGAACGGACGAGTCGAGCGGCGTATCGGAAATGATCGTCACGCCTTTCATCGGCGCAGCGTGCATCGCATGCGGGCCGCCGAATACCTCGACGTCGACATCGACTTCGCCGTCGCCCGCAAACGCCATGTGCCGCCCGTGCGGTCCCATCATCGGCATGTCGATGGTCTTGCCGTCGACGGCAAAGCTCATGCCGTCTTCGCTGCGCGTGACGGTCACGTTGCGCCCGGCATCGTCGGTGAACGAGCGCGTTTCGCCGACCGCAAGGTCATGCAGGTCGAACTGCATGTCGTCGCTGGTCCATTCGAACGAAGAGGACTCGCCGTCCTGCTCCGTGTCGATGACGATTTTGACCGCGGCATGGCGCTCGGCTTGCTGCGCCAGCGCCGTGCCGTGGACCAGCACGAAGCTCAGAATTGTGAATAAAATCAGTCGCATGTTGAATACCCCTTGTTGTTTTGTCGGCTATCTTATCCTGATGATGCGCGCCCGCTGAAATTCGTCGCAGCGCGCTACTGGTCGCCGGGGCAGCTCAGGTCCTGGCGGTCGATCACCTCGCCGGACAGGACGCCGGTGCGCTCGCCGTTCGCGATCGCGGCGCGGCCGTTCACGTACAGGTGCACGACGCCGGTCGAGAGGACCGTCGGGTTCTGGAAGTCGGCGCGCGGCAGGTACTGCTCGAGATCGATGATCGCGATGTCGGCCTTGCGCCCGGCTTCGATGTAGCCGCGGTCGCACAGGAAGAAGGAGTCGGCGACCAGTCCCGAGCTGCGGTGGACGTACTGGCGCAAAGGCATCAGGTCGCTGTCGACGACAAAGTCGCGGTAGCCTTTGGGGTAGGACGCGTACTTGCGTGGATGCCCGGTCGAGCCGTCGGAACCGGTCATCACCCACGGCTGAATGGCGAGCGCGCTGATGTCGTCGGGATTCATATTGAAGGACGCAACGCCGGGATTGTCGCCAAGCACGACCTCGATCGCGGCAGAGACCGGGTCGGTGTCGAGCTGCTCGGCGATCTCGGCGAGCGTCATGCCGCGCCATCGGCTTTCTTCGGTGACGAGCAGCGACTCGGCGCCGCCGCGGCGCCACAGGTTCGCCTCCATTTCCTCGCGCAGCCGGTCCGCGAGGTCGGCGCTGGTGAGCCGCGCGCGCATCGCCTCGTCGGAATCGGCGCGGGCCCAGGCAGGCACCAGCGAGCTTTCGAGGCTGGTGCCCGACGCCCGCCACGGGTACTGGTCTGCGGTAACGTCGACGCCGCGCTCGCGGGCGGCCGCGACCCGCGCGATGATGTCGCCGCTTTGTCCCCAGACGTCGCGACCGAGCGCTTTCAGGTGTGCGATGTGCACCGGCAGGTCGGCTTCCTCGCCGATCCTGATCGCTTCCTCGACCGCGCCGAGAAGCCCGATCGAGTAGGAACTCTCATCGCGCAGGTGCGAGTCGTAGACGCCGCCATCCTCCGCCGCGACCATCGCCAGCTCGACGACCTCCTCCGTTTCCGAGAAGTTGCCGGGCGTGTAAAAGAGCCCCGTGGACAGTCCGAGCGCGCCGGCCGCCATGCGTTCTGCAACCAGCATGCGCATCCGCTCGAGTTCCTCGTCTGACGGCGCGCGGTTGTCCAGTCCCATGACTTCCCGCCGAATGTTGTTGTGCCCGGCGAAGAAGCCCACGTTCGTACCGATGCCCTGTGCCTGCATCGTCTGGACATTCGTCGCCGGGTCAGGCAGGCCGGCGCCGTCGTTGCCGATGAACACGGTCGTAACGCCCTGCGTCAGGTAGTTCGCGTTTTCATTGCCCGGCACTTCGAACAGGTCGTCTTCCGCGTGCGTGTGCGGGTCGATGAAACCGGGCACGACGACCAGGCCCGCGGCGTCGACGACGTTTTCCGCCGTGGCTGCTTCGCCGGCGTTGGTCGTTACAATGCGGTCGCCGGCGATGCCGATATTCGCCTGCCGCGGTTCCGCGAGCGAGCCATCGTAGACCGTGCCGTTGACGATCAATATGTCATAGTGTTCCCGCGTCGCTTCGTCGCGATCGCCGCAGCCGGCCAGCAGCAGCGCCGCGATTGCAAAGAATGCCGTCCTGTTCATGTCTTTCCCCCGTTGTTGTCGCGCAGCAGCTTGACCAGCGCCACGACTTCCTCGCCGCCCAGGCCCTCCGCAACGCCGCGCTTGTACAGTTCGTTCGCAAACGCCGGAATGCGATCGTCGATCCCCGCGTCGCCGGCCTGCGCGAGGATGCGGTCGAGCACGCCGGAATAGACGTCGATCGAGGCCCCCGGCTCGCCGAATGACTGCCGTTCCAGCGCATCGCCCAGATGGCGGATTTCCGACACGTCGCTCGGCAGCGAATCGGCGATGACGCCGGCGAGCAGTGCCGGCGATACGCGCTCCGATTCGCAGACCAGCGCCGCATGTACCAGGCCGAGATGCGTGCAGACGTAATAAGAGAGTATCGCAACGTCGAGTGCCGCCGCGGCGCCGATTGCCGCGCCGAGGTAACGCAGGTCGGTCGACAGCGCGGCGAGCAGCGGCGCGGTCGCGTCATAGGTCGATGCCTCGCCGGCAACGGCGATCAGTGCGTCATGGCCGACGTCGCGCGGGTACGCAAGTATCGCGCCGTCGAGATAGCGAGCGCCGCGGCCTGCCGAGAACGCCTCGAGTTCGCGCGCCTCGGCCGGCGTGCCGGTCGAGAACTGTACGAGGGTACGGCCGGCGAGGGCGGCGTCGACTCCGTCGGATGCAAGCAGCGCCCGGGTTGCGGCGTAGTCGTCGATGCAGACGACCGTCACCGGACTGGCGTCGATCGCGGAGTCGACGCTGACCGCGCAGTTGGCGGTGCCGTCCCGCCACGGGTCGAGCCTGGCGGCACTGCGGTTCCAGACCGTGACGTCGCGTCCGGCGGTTACGAACGCGTTTGCCAGCGCGGCGCCCATTGCACCGAGTCCGAGCACGCTGACGTCAGTCACCGGCGCCCCCTCCTGTCCGCGAGTATCCGGTGTGCCGCATTGTAGCCGGGCGCGCCGGTGACGCCGCCGCCGGGATGGGTGCCGGCGCCGAACAGGTACAGCTCGTCGAGCGGCGTGCGGTATTGCGCCCAGCCAGGCACCGGGCGCATGAAAAAGAGCTGCTCCATGCTGATGTCGCCGTGAAAGATGTTGCCCTCGGTGATGCCGAACGTCTGCTCGAGGTCGTACGGCGTCAGCACACGCCGCGCGACCACCGCGTCTGGCACGTTCGGCGCGTAGCGGCCGATGATGTCGACGACGCGGTCGCCGAGTTTTTCGCGCTCCGCATCCCAGGTCGTCGCGTCTGGGTCGTAGGGCAGGTACTGGACGAAACAGGTGAGCACGTGATGCCCGTCGGTCACGAGGCCGGGATCGACGTTCGACGCCAGCACGCAGTCCACCCACAGGTGCTCCGGGATGTCGCCGCGCGCCGCGGCGTTGTACATGTCCTCGGCTTCGCGCAGCGACGGCACCAGCGTGAACAGGCTGCGCTCGATCCTGTCGTGCGTTTCGGGCATGCCGTGCACGCGCGGTTCCTCCGACAGGACCAGGTTGACCTTTGCGCACGGGCCGTTCATGCGGATGCCCTCGATCGCGTGGCGAAATTCCGCGTCGAGTTCACCGTCCGGGACCAGCTGCAGGAACGTTCGCTTCGGGTCGGCGTTCGAGACGACCAGCGCGGCATCGATGACCGAACCGTCGTCGAGCGTCACGCCGGTGGCCCGGCCGTTCTCGACATTGATCGAGCGCACCTCGGTGTTCGTGCGCAGCGTCACGCCCGCATCGAGACAGGCGGCCGCCATCGCCTGCGTGATCGCACCCATGCCGCCGATGACATGGCCGGCGAACCCCTGCTTTGCCTGCTCGCCGCCCGACAGCAGGTGAAAGAGCAGACCCATCGCGGTGCCCGGCTGGTAAGGGCCGCCATGCTTGCCGTACAGGCTGTTGGCGAGGATGAGTCTCTTGACGGCGTCGGACTCGAATTCGTGATCGAGAAATTCGCCGAGCGAGCCGGTGAGAAAGCGCACCAGGCCTGCGGCTTCCGCGCCGCGCAGCCGGCGAAAGCGCCGGCCGAGCCGCCACAGCTCGCGGACGCGGGCAATGCCGGTGGCACCCGGGTCGGGCGGCTCCTCGAGAAAGAACGGCTGCAGGTAGCGCGCGAGCGTCTTGAGTTCGTGCTCGATGCGAAAGAATGTCTCGACGTCCGCTGCCGCGACCTGCCCGAGCTCCCTGCGCATGCGTTCGGGATCCGACCACCAGGAGACCACCCGGCCGTCCGGCAACGCCGCCTGCACGCCCGGTTCGCAGGCGACCATTTGCAGGCCGTGCTCGGCGAGCTTGAGGTCGCGGATGACCTCGGGCCGCAGCATGCTTGCGATGTAGGACGCGGTCGAGACGCGGCAGCCGGGTGCAAGGTCCGGGTCGATCTCCTCGGTGACGGCGCAGCCGCCGACGACGTCGCGGCGCTCGACGACCGTCGTTTCGTGCCCGGCGCGCGCGAGGTAGGCGGCCGCCGTCAGCCCGTTGTGCCCGGCGCCGATGACGACCGCATCGACGTTCACAGCGCCGTCAGGTCACCGTGCACGACCTCGCCGCCGAAGAGCGTCAGCAGCACCTGCGTTTCGGATATATCGGCCGGTTCGATATCGAACAGCTGCTGGTCGATGACGATCAGGTCCGCCAGTTTTCCGACCTCGATCGAGCCGGTCGTGTCGTCGTGCTTGTTGAGGAACGCCGCGTTGATCGTGAACGCGTCGATCGCCGAGGCGAGGTCGATGCGTTCCTGCGGCGTCATGACCGGCACGTCCTCGCCGGCCGCACTCAGGCGCGTGACGGCGGTTTCGATCTGCGGGAACGGGTTCGCCGTCGACACCGACCAGTCGCTGCCGAACGCGAGCATGCCGCCGGCCTCCTGCACCGAGCGGATCGGGTACATCCAGCGCGCGCGCTCCTCGCCGATGAACGGCACCGTAAGCTCTGTGACGTAGGCGTCGTTGTAAGCCCACAGCGGCTGGAAGTTCGCGATGACGTCGAGCTCCGCGAAGCGCGGGATGTCGGCCGGGTCGATCATCTGCAGGTGCGAAATGTGGTGCCGGTGCCCGAGGCGGCCGTTCTCGATCAGCGCCTCCTCGACCGCATCGAGGCACTGCCGCACCGCGGCATCGCCGATCGCGTGGAAGTGCACCTGGAAGCCCTCGGCATCGAGCGCGGTAACGGCCTGGCGCAGGAGCTCGGGATTCACCATCGGGATGCCGCGCGTGCCGCTCGGCACCAGGTACGGCTCGAGCATCGCCGCCGTGTAGTTCTCCATGACGCCGTCCTGCATGATCTTGATCGTCGTCGGGCGCAGCAGCGCGTGCCCGGAATACTCCTCCCGCAGCGCAACGAGGTCGTCGACCTGCTCTAGTCCGCGTTCGCGGTCCCACCACAGCGAGGCGACGACGCGCAGCTTCAGTTCGCCGGAGTTGGCGAGCGCGCGGTACGTCTCGAGTCCGTCGCGGCCGACGCTCGCGTCGGTGATCGAGGTGATGCCGTAGCCGTTCAGCAGGCGCACCGAGTAGCGCAGGCCGTCGACGCGGGTTTCGAGCGTCTCCGGCGGGATGTGCCGGCGCACGAGGT
>CALKYK010000131.1 GCA_938003715.1 uncultured Gammaproteobacteria bacterium | reverse complement strand
GGTCTGGCCGAAGGGGAAAGCCGCTCGTGCCTGAGCGGCAAGTTCGGCATGGCGGATTTCGACGCGGACGGGAATTCCGACTTCATGCTTGTGCATGGCGACATCATGGACGACATATATGCGCACCAGGTCGAGCCCAAGGTAAAGGCGCTGACGCGCGTAAACTTTGCTGTCATTCGCCTGGACAAAAACGGCAGTCGGATTCTGATAACCGACGAACTGTTTTCCTACGAGATGGACTACACGCAGTTTTACGAGTTCGGCGCCGGACAGGGCATCTACCGCGACAGCAAGTACTACTGGGGCGACTACGACGCGGACGGCGTGTCGGACTACATGGTACGTCGCAGGCAGGGGCCGCTGGCATTCACCGGTAGCGACGATGACGATCGCTACATTGCCAGCCCGTATGAAGAAAGCGCCATTCTCTATCTCGGCCAGGCAGATGGCAGCTACGTGCGCTTCGCACCGGAAGACGAGCAGGCATTCGTCGATTTCGTCGTATCGGAAACCGACTGGTCCGACGGGTTCCCGGATCACACCCGATGCAGATGAGCATCAAACAGACGATTCGCGAAACGATCTCGCTGGCCTGCCTGACGTCGTTCGCTAGCACCCGGCAATTGTTCGCCGCATTACCCGGCTCGAGCTTCTCTTCCTATTTGCTCAGCCACTCCCTGTACTGCTGCCGGATCAGGGCGACCACTTCGTCCGGCGTCTTGTCGTCGGTATCGATGACGAGGTCGAACGCGTTCCTGTTGCTGATATCGATGCCGTAATCACGGAAGTAACGCTCCCGCGTGTTTTCGCATTCCTGCTGGACGCTGGCCGTTGCCTCCAAGATCGACACCGCTTTCTCTCCCTTCCTGCGGCCGTGGATGATGTCGTCGTAGATGCGGCGAGCGGCAACGTCCTTGTCGGCGGTGAGGTAGACCTTGAAACTGCCGTGAATCCAGTAGAAGCCGAGGCGCGAGTCGAGGACGATCTCGTTGCCTTCTCCGAGGCGCCGGATCAGGGTGTCGATCTCCTGGTCGATGACCGGGTGCGTTCTCGCGTAGTCGTTGAGTTTTTCGACCGACATGCCGTACTGCAGGGCTAGGTTGCGAAAGAGACCGCCGGCGCTGAATTTCCGGTATTGCAGGGCATCGGCCAGATTCCGGGTGACGGTCGAAATGCCCGAGCCGGGTTCGCCGGTGATGCAGATGATCTTCTTCTTGCTGATCGGCAGCGACTGGATGTAGGCGCTGTCTTCGACGCCGTCGCCGTCGAGATCGGCGTCCATGTGCCGGGTGACGGCCGTCATCACGTGCTGCTCCATCCGCAGAATGCGCCGCTCGTGGAAGCGGATGGCTTCGCGCTTGCTGATGCCGTAGCCCAGGACGGCGATCATCGGGAACAGGCTGGCGAAGGCGATGAGGCCGAAACCGTCGATCAGCGGGTCGCGGCCCGGGATGCTGGTGGCGAGCCCGAGGCCGAGCGCCGCGACGATCGGCACCGTGATGGTGCTGGTGGTGACGCCGCCGCTGTCGTAGGCGATCGGGATGATCGTGCGCGGCGCGAAGTAGGTCATGATGATGACGACGATGTAGCCGACGAGGATGTAGTAGACGATCGAGTCGCCCTGGATGATGCGGTACGCGCCGAGGAGTATGCCGACGCCGACCCCGAGCGCCACGAAGCCGCGCAGCAGGGTTCGCTTGATGGAGCCCTCGCTGATTTCCTCGGCCTTGCCGGCGATGGCGGTGAGAGCCGGCTCGGCGATCGTGGTGGCGAAGCCGACCGCAAAGGCGAAGCTGTAGATGAGGAAGAAGTTGCCGCTGCCGGCAAGCTCGATGGCCAGGCTTTCGCCGATGGGGAACAGACCCAGCTCGAGGCCGATGACGAACACGTAGAGGCCGATGACGACCAGCCCGAAGCCGGCTGCGCGCTTGCCGAAGTTTGCAATGCGCTCGCGCAGGACGAACAGGTAGAAGACGAGTATGACCACGACCACCGGCATCACGTCGCGGATGCTGGCAAGCAGGGTTTCGAAGTAAGCCCAGAACGCGGAGGTCGTTTCGGCGGCGGCGGTTTCGAGCGAGGTCGGTTCGATGCCCTGGCCTTCGCCGCCGTAGGCGCGGATGCCGTAGCCCTGCACGAAGATCATCGGCAGGATGCTGGCGAACGCGATCAGCCCGAAGCCGTCGATCAGTGGATCGCGTTCCTTGAGGGTGCTCGAAAGCCCGATCCCGAGCGCGGCGATCAGCGGTACGGTCACCGTGGAGGTCGTGATGCCGCCCGAGTCGTAGGCGAGCCCGACGATTTCCACCGGCGAAAACAGCGTCGTCGCGAGGACCAGGAAATAGCCGACGATGATGTACCAGTGGATCGGGTGGTTCAGGATGATGCGCATGACGCCGAGGACGATCGCGGAACCCACCGAGACCGCGACCGCGAGGCGCAGGGTGAACGCATCGATCTGCCCGTTGCTGATCACCGCCGCCTTGTGCGCGATGGCGATGAGCGCCGGCTCCGCAATCGTGGTCGCAAAACCGATGACGAAGGAAAAGACGATGATCCAGGTACGCGTGCCGAGCTTCGCCAGCCGCTGCGACAGGTCCTCGCCCAGCGGGAAGATGCCGAGCTCCAGTCCGCGCAGGAAGAACGCGAGACCGATGGCGACGAGCATCAGGCCGACGAAGATGCCGGGCAGGTCGTCGGGAACGGTCTGCAGGATGGCGAACTGGTAGATGGCGATGATGCCGATGATGATGGACAGGTCCGTCATCGAGCCGCGCAGGTCCTCGTAGAAGGAGAACGCGTAGGTCTTGAGCTGGTGGTAGATCGGGATGCTTTTTTCCACGCGGCGGTAACTATCTGAATTTACGTCCTAATCCTCCTATTATGCGTTTCATGCAGGCCGGCTATATGCGTGATTGGTCGGACATCCGCGCGACAATTACCTACTTTCCGGTCGGCGCTCTCAGGCGGCGCTTCCCTCGAAGTGAGCATTCTGCACAGGCACCCGGGCTGCGAGGAAGCCCGGGCCTGAGATGAGCAACCCGCCCTTCCCTTTGCCCGGTGACCTGTTATAGTGCCGGCCGTTTCGGCGCACTTCGGTCTGCGCCAGCCGCTAAGGCCAGGCATTTTCCCGGCTTTCAGCCACCCCAAGAATCCAGCCTGGACCGAACCTCTGGCGGCACTCCCGCACCTGGTCAGGCGACCTGGAGAATCCAGACAATGTTATTCAGTGAACTCGGCCTACGAGCCGAATTGCTGCGTGCGGTCGAGCAAAACGGTTACCGTGAAGCGACACCGATCCAGCAGCAAGCTATTCCCCTCATTTTGACCGGCGCCGACGTGCTTGCCGGCGCCCAGACCGGCACCGGTAAAACCGCCGGTTTCACGTTGCCGTTATTGCAGCGCATACACCAGACCCGCGCCGCCGGCCCGCGCCGCATCCGCGCGCTGATCCTGACGCCGACCCGCGAGCTTGCGACGCAGGTGAGCGACAGCGTTCGTACCTACGGCCGGCACATGCATTTCAAGTCGGCCGCGATTTTCGGCGGCGTCAGTCAGAAAACGCAGGTCGACAAGATCCGCAAGGGGCTCGATATCGTCATCGCGACGCCGGGCCGGCTGCTCGACCTGGCGCAGCAAAAGGCGATCGACCTGTCCTCGGTAGAGATTCTGGTGCTGGACGAGGCCGACCGCATGCTCGACATGGGCTTCATCCGTGACATTCGCAAGATCTTCCGCTACCTGCCGAAGAAGCGGCAGAACCTCTTGTTCTCGGCCACGTTTTCCGACGACATCAGGAAGCTTGCGAACGACCTGCTCGACAACCCGGCAGAGATCCAGGTGGCGGCAAGGAACGCACCCGCCGAGCGCATCCACCAGACGGTGCTGCCGGTCGACAAGCGGCGCAAGCGCGAGCTTTTGTCGCATCGGATTGGTACACACAACATGCGGCAGGTGCTGGTGTTCACCCGCACCAAGCACGGCGCGAACCGGCTTGCCGGGCAGCTCGTCGCGGACGGCATCGACGCGACCGCGATTCACGGCAACAAGTCGCAGGGTGCCCGCACCCGTGCGCTCGCCGACTTCAAGTCCGGCAAGGCCCGGGTCCTTGTCGCCACCGACATTGCCGCACGCGGACTAGACATCGACGGCTTGCCGTACGTCGTCAACTACGAGCTGCCGCACGTGCCGGAAGACTACGTGCACCGCATCGGTCGTACCGCCCGTGCCGGTCGCGACGGCCAGGCGATCTCGCTGGTGTGCGTCGACGAGAATCCGCTTCTTAAAGGCATCGAGAACCTGCTGAAGGTCGAGATTCGAAAGGAAGTGGTTGACGGTTACGCGCCCGACCCGCGCATCAAGGCGGAGCCGATCACCCAGGGCCGGCGGCAGTCGCAGCCGTCGAAGGCCCGGCCCAAAACGAGCAACGGCGGGAAGCGCAGGCGGCGCCGCGGAAGCGCACGGAAACGCACCCCGGCCTGACGCGATTGCGAGTTCAAGGGCAGTGAAGATCTGGGTGGACGCAGACGCGTGCCCGGTCGTCGTGAAGGAGATCCTGTTCCGCGCGGCGGACCGGACCGGCACGCCCCTGACGCTGGTTGCGAACCAGCCGTTGAGCAAGCCCTCCTCACCGAACATTAAGACGCTGCAAGTGACGCGCGGATTCGACGTTGCGGACGACGAGATCGTCAGGCGACTGGATGCGGGAGATCTCGTCATCACCAGCGATATTCCGCTGGCAGCCGAGGTCATCGACAAGGGCGCGCATGCCCTGAGCCCGCGCGGTGAACTGTTCACCCCGGAGAACATCCGCGCGCGCCTGAACATGCGGGACTTCCTCGATACGATGCGCTCGAGCGGCGTGCCGACCGATGGCGGACCCGCCGCGTTCAGTCAACGCGACAAGCAGGAGTTCGCGAACAACCTGGATAGGCTGCTGACGAAGTTCGGCGGGCCAGGTTAGCGACCCGGTTTACTTAGGTGATAGGACTTAAACGACGGCCCGGTC
>CALKYK010000130.1 GCA_938003715.1 uncultured Gammaproteobacteria bacterium | reverse complement strand
AGTTTCACCACTAGAACTGCTTCTCTTCGTGATAGAGCTCTCGGAAGGAATCGCACATGCCGGCCTCCAGCAGCTCTCTCAAGCGCTTGCGCTCCTCGTCGGTGTGGAAGATGCGATCGGTCACCTCGCCGCGCCAGCCGCTTTCAGTTTCCACGACGTAGCTCGCCTGCAGTTGCTCGTGATCACCGCCGAAAACATCGCCGGCCGACGCCGCGTAACGGCGATATGGATCGTCCTGAAAATCCGCTTCGGTCAGCCCGAGATAGGTCTCGTTCGACACCTGGTCCGTCACACCGGCTTTCAGCCGCAGGCTCTGGTACAGCGCGGAGGAGGGCGACGAATCGAACTGCAGCTTGACCCTGTAATCGTCGATGTCGAAGCCGGTCTTGCCGGTGTTGAATCCCGCCGGCCCGTCGATGGTCTTGAAGCCGTCGCTTTCCGCCTGCGCTGTCTCGACAAGCCAGGAAAAGCGCTCGCCGCGATCGCCGATCCAGGCGTGCGCGTCGATCGTGGTGTTGGCGCCGAAGCGAACGTCGCCGTAACCGGAAAACGCCGACGGGATCGGCGTCGACACCAGGTTTACCGCGCCGCCGGTCGTGCGCGGTCCGACCGCGATCGCCGCCGGCCCTTTCAACACCTCGACCGCGTGCATGCGGCGCTGGGTCGGGAAGTAGTAGGCCGACGGTGCGGCGTAGGGCGCCGGCGCGATCAGCACGCCGTCCTCAAGCACCGCCACCCGCGCGCTGCGGTCGAGCCCGGAGCCGCGGATGCCGATGTTCGGCCGCAGCCCGTAGCCGTCCTCTTCCTGCACGTACACGCCCGGCACGGCCCGCAGCACCCGCATCACGTCGCCGTGCAGGTGGACCTTCAGCGCCTCGGCATCGACGACGTGCGCCGAGCCCGGTACGTCCGCCGCAGCGCGCCTGTGGCCTATGATCGTCACCTCGTCCAGAGAGTCCGCGCCCGGGGCCGAATCGGCTTCCTGGAGCGTCTCAGCGGCCCGCAGCGGGGCAGAAACGGTCACAAGCATCAGTCCCAAGGCTCTCAAAAAGCACAGGATTCTCATCGTCAGGTTCCCCGACCCGTCATTGTTGATAGCTGAACGCTAACGCAAATGCGAATGATTCGCAATAACTAAACATTCGTATTCGATGCGGCGCGAAAAGTGCGCCGCAGGTCCGCCTGGGGGTGTGATGCGGAACCGTGCACAGTTCACACTTGCCGTGGCACCATTGCGCTCCCGGAACCACCTCCGGGCCGAAAATCGCTGCGGGCTAAAGGACGGCGTGCCACAGGACTCGAGAAAACTGCTGATCGTCGAAGACGACCCAGGCCTGATGTCGCAACTGAAATGGTGCTTCGAGGGCTACGACGTCGTCACGGCCGAGGATCGCAAGAGCGCGGTCAACGAGTTGCGCCGCCACGAGCCGATGGTCGTGCTGCAGGATCTCGGCCTGCCGCCGAAACCCGACGGCGTCGAGGAAGGCCTCGCCACGCTGCAGGAACTCCTGAAGCTTGCGCCGCAAACGAAGGTCATCGTCGTCACCGGCCACGGCGACCAGGAAAATGCGCTGAAGTCGGTCGCGCTCGGCGCCTACGACTTCTACCAGAAGCCGGTCGACACCGATACGCTGCAGCTGCTCGTCGAGCGCGCGTTCAACATCTCCGAACTCGAAACCGAGAACCGGCGCCTGCACAGCCTTGCCAGCGAATCGCCGCTCGACGGCATCGTTGCCGCGAGCGAAGGCATGTTGAATGTCTGCCGCATGATCGAGAAAGTCGCCCCGACAAACGTCACGACTCTGCTGCTCGGCGAAAGCGGCACCGGCAAGGAACTGCTCGCGCGCGCTCTGCACCGGCTCAGCCCGCGCGCCGAAAACAAGTTCGTCGCCATCAACTGCGCGGCCATTCCGGAGAACCTGCTCGAGTCCGAGCTCTTCGGTCACGAAAAGGGCGCGTTTACCGGAGCGGTGAAACAGACGCCCGGAAAGATCGAGATTGCAAACGGCGGTACGCTGTTCCTGGACGAGATCGGCGACATGCCGCTCGCGCTGCAGGCCAAAATGCTGCGCTTCCTGCAGGAACGCGTCATCGAGCGCGTCGGCGGGCGCGAGGAAATCTCCGTCGACGTGCGCGTCGTCTGTGCGACGAACCAGAACCCCACCGAGCTGATCGCCGCCGACCAGTTCCGCGAGGATCTCTACTACCGCGTCTCGGAAATCACGATCGACATCCCGCCGTTTCGCGACCGCGAGGAAGGGAGACTCATCCTCGCGCGGCACCTGCTCGCCAAGTATGCGAAGCAGCAGGGCCGCAACGTCGTCGGTTTCTCCGATGACGCGAACGCGGCCATCGAGGCCTATTCCTGGCCGGGCAACGTCCGCGAACTCGAGAACAAGATCAAGGGCGCGGTCATCATGGCTGACGGCAAGCAGGTCACCGCCGCCGATCTCGGCCTGTCGAACGTCGAGTGCATCGAAGAAGAATCACTGAACCTGCGCGAGGTCCGGCAGCGAGCGGAAACAAAAGCAATTCGCACCGCGCTGATGAAGAACTTCGGCAACATCTCGCGCACGGCCGAACAGCTCGGCATCACGCGCCCGACGCTCTACGACCTGCTGAACAAGTACGGTCTTTCCGCCGAGGCCTATTCGAAGCGCAGCGTCGCCTCCGCCGGCGAAAAGTAAGAGACGATTCCGGCGCGCCGGGCGCGGCACTTATTAACGTCATCTTAACGTCATCGCGAGGCGCGCAGCAACGAGGCGATCCACGTTCGTGGCAAGGATGGTTTCGGCTCTACGTGCCTCGCAAAAACGACGCAGCCTGAGGTGTCCGCCCCGGCTAGCGAAATTTCACGGCCGCATGTGCGCCCGCTCGATGTACTCCTGCATCCGCCCCTCCGAATAGAGCTGGCGGAAGAACGAATCCGGGTCGCACTCGAACGGGAAGATCAGCGCATCGTTGTCGCGGGCCCACGCGCGGCGGCGGATCGGCGGGCGGTTATAGTTCTCCGGATCGTGCATCTGCATGACCAGGTTCAGCCGATTGCCGTTCTCGGTCAGGAAATAGCGCTCGACGATTCGTGTATTTTCCGACACCGGCTCGCCGTTGAAGTCGCGCGTGCTCGCCGACAGCATCGTCGTCTCGATCTCGAGTTCGCCGTCTTCGAAGCGGCCCTGCGAGTAGCCCATCGATGACTCAGGATAGAACTCGGGCAACTCGTCCTCGAACATGTGCACGCGTCGCAGCAGGTTGAACGCCTCGTACAGCATCACGAGCCGGTTCTTTTCCTCGACGACGATCAGCTCGAACGGGAAGATCCAGGTCACTGCTGCGACGAGCCCCGGCGACACGCAGCGCTTCTGCGGCTCGTCCATGCGCGCGTCGTAAGCCGTTACCCAGGCCTGGCCTTTCGGCGTCAGGTCCATGCGAAACTTGCGAAGATCGACGCCGCGTATGCCGATCCAGGTCGCATCGAAATCGGCAAGTTCGTAGTTCCTCGAATCGCGCGGCGGCAATTCCGCGACCCGCACGGCATGCCACGGCGAGCCGTCTTCGCCGTATTCGGCCGCTGTTTCGAGTATCTCCTCGGCGCGAACGATGCAGGCAATTCGCCCGTCATCCAGCGTCCCTTTCCGGACCCGCTCACAGCGAAAGCCCTGCCTACCACGGCTATCGACGCGCACGGTAATCCTGTCGCCGTCGATCTCGACCGGCGCCGGCCCGTTCTCCACCCAGGCACGCCATTTGCCGTCGTGCCGTTCGATATCCAGGCGCCCGGTGTACGGCACCACACCCGGCGCCTCGATCGTCAGCATCCACTCGCCGGCAAACTCGTCGGCATTTGCGACGCCGAACGCGACGCACGCAACGAGCAGCAGCGAGCGTTTCACTTTTCCTCTTCCTCGATGTCATAGGCGACCGAACGCGAGGTCAGCACGCGTCCGTCGGGCAGCGTCACGTCGATGATCGACATGATGGTCTTGTTCGTATGCCCGGTGTGACCGAACAGCTTGATGCGGTCGCCGACCTTGATCGTGTTCTTGGTCCAGCCGTCGCGCACCAGCTTGACCGGGCTCAGTCCGCGCGTGTCCCAGATCGTTTCGCTGCCGTCCTCGTTGACCACTTTTACGTAGTAACGCACGTGCGGATTCTTGAACCAGACCTCTACGACTTCTCCTTCGATCGTCGCCGGCGCGTTGGCATCGAACTCGGCGGCGTAGGAATGATGGGCGGATGCAATCGTGTCAGGCAGGAACATCAACACCAACAACAGGATCGGAATGCGGTACAGCATCAGTTCGTCACCGGCACCGGCCTGTACGGGTCCATGCCGAGCTTCGCCCGCTCCGCATTTGCGCGCTCGATGATGAGCTGCTCGAACTTCATGAATCTGGAATCTTCACGGAATGGCGCCATCAAGCGGCCCGCAAAAATCGTTACATTGACACCGTTCTTCGCGATGAATTCTTCGATCAGCCGAATGGCCGCCTCGTCGTCGCCGACCAATGCGGCATACTCCAGTTTCGAAAACAAGTGCGGCTGCCATTGCGTCACCTGTGAGCCTTGCGCGTCGAGTGCCGCTTGCATTGCACGAATCACCGCCTCGTATTCGGCATTCCTGCCCAATTCGCGATAGGCAAACGCGACCGCGCCCATGTAGCCGGTTCGACTGTCACCTTTCTGATGGAATTTCCCGACCAGCGCGTCGACGCTGCCGTAATGGGTTTCGACCAGGTGGCGAACCCTGTCGTACTCGCCGGTTTCGACGTAGAAATAGGCCAGCGGTTCGAAATGCACGGTGTTGTTCTGTTGCACCGGTATCGACTCGAGCAGCGCACGCGCCGCCTCTAAATCACCGTCGGCGTACATCGCAAAAGCACGCATACCCGGGATACCGACTGTCCTGACGGTATCGAAATCACCGATGTTCATCGCTGCAATCGCGTAAAAAATTCGCAGTACCGAACTGGATGAATCCACTTCGTAGGCACGCCGGTATTGCCGGATTGCCTCCGCAATTCGACCCTGCGTCATGGCTATGTAGCCACGCGCCTGCGCGACCTCGGCAGACGCCGGCTCGATTCGTGCAACCCGGTCGACCAGCACAGTCGCGCGGTCGTAGTCTCCGAGCGCAACGTAGTGGGCGACCAGGTTGTTGAATCCCGGCGGATACAGCGGATCGTGCTCGACGATCTTCTCGAGCAGCGCGCGTGCGTCTTCGTCCTGCCCGGTATTCGACAGCAGCGTCGACAGCCACAAGTTTGCGTCGTCGAGATTCGGATTTAGATCCAGCGCATGCCGCAGCTTCTCGATCGCCGCAGCGGGATCGGAATTCCACGGCAGAATCAGGCCCTGGACGGCGTGAACCTCGGCGAGATACGGGTCGATCGACCGGGCACGCTCGAGTAACGGC
Organism: uncultured Gammaproteobacteria bacterium; assembly: GCA_938003715.1. Lineage (GTDB taxonomy): Bacteria > Pseudomonadota > Gammaproteobacteria > Steroidobacterales > Woeseiaceae > SZUA-117. The sequence goes on along the minus strand of CALKYK010000130.1, from coordinate 2,521 downwards.
TCGGCAACGGCCAATGCCTCGTCAACGGGAATGTCGCCGTAAGAGCCGATGCTGTCCGACAGCAAATACACCGCCAGCGCCTTTTGCACCATCGCCGGCGCGTAATCCGGATCGATCGCCAGCGCACGGTCCAGGAGCCGCGATGCCTCAGCCAGCGCGTCGCCGTTTCGCGAGTGGATTTTCTGCCGTGCCTCGAGGTAAAGCTCGTAGGTTTCGATCTCGGTCGGCGTTGCTTCCTGCACGGCCTCGGTGCCGATGATTTCCGAACGCAGGGCCGCGCTGATCTGCGACGCGATGTCGTCCTGCACTGCGAAGATGTCGTCCAGGTCACGGTCGTAGGATTCGGAGAACAGGTGAAAGCCGTTTTGCGCATTGATCAGCTGCGCGGTCACGCGAATGCGGTTGCCCGATTTGCGCACGGAACCCTCGAGGATGTGCGCGACATTCAGTATTTCGCCGATCTCGCGCAGGTCAGTGTCCTTGCCCTTGAACGCAAACGACGAGGTGCGACCGGCGACCTGAAGGTCGGGAATTTGCGCCAGCACGTTGAGAAGTTCTTCCGAGAGCCCGTCCGCAAAGTAGGCCTGGTTGCCCTCGGCCGACAAATCCTCGAACGCGAGAACGGCAACGGATTTCTGCGGCGCCGCATTTGCAGTAGAAGGCACAGCATCGCCGGCGCCGTGATCGACGTCGTGGAAAAAGTTGCGCTCGATAACGACAAAGGCGACGACCGCGACGAGCATGCCGATCGTGATCTGGTCGAGCTTGCGGCCGGTTTCGTGAGTGACCGACTTGCTTCGGTCGACCTCCTTTTCGCGTTTCAGGCCTTCCGGCGTGAGCTCGTACGCCCAGGAGAAAATCAGCACCAGCGGAAAGCCGAGCGCAAACAGCAGCATGAATGCCTGCATCACCCAGTCGGGTGCACCGATGTTTTCGAGTACGAGGTCTGCGACCTGCAGAACCAGCCAGGCCGCGACGAGATACGCGACGGCGACCCGAATGACGTTACGTCGCTTCAATTCGTCGAAGAGTTGACTCAATCCCTGTCCCCCAATCCAGGTGGGCGAATTATAGCGACGATGGGCTGCTCGGGTGGGGCCCGGGCGCCGCTCGTCGCATGTGCGGCTACGGCGACTCGGGCGTTCGCCGATGGCGCCCGCCCGGCGCAGCTGCCATCCGATCCGGAACTGGCTAATCTCATGATTGGAATCAGGGTATAACCATGGTTATACTTGGTACATGAAGACCGCGGTGTCCATCCCCGACCCCATTTTCGAGGCCGCCGACACCCTTGCTCGACGCCTCGGTATGGCGCGCAGCGAACTCTATGCGACCGCGGTTGCCGAGTACCTCGAACGGCACCGGGCGGCCGGGATCCGTGAGCGCCTCGATGCCGTCTATGCCGCGGCCGACGATGCCGCGCGTCTCGAATCGGTGTTTGCCGCACCGGGGCCCACGCCGGTCGACGAATGGTGATTGCGCGAGGCGCCGTCTGCTGGCTGGCAGCGGGTGAGGAGGGAAGACGTCAGCCGGTCCTCGTCGTTCAGGAGGACGAATTCAATGCAAGCCGCCTGCCGACCGTCATCTGTGCGACGATTTCATCCAACCTGAAACTCGCGCATGCGCCCGGCAATGTCTTCGTGTCGAGAAAAGCAACCGGCCTCGACAAGGACGGCGTCGTTGACGTGGCGCGTCTGCAAACCGTCAGCAAGGATTGGTTGTCGAAACCGGTGGGCAAACTCGCCGGGCGGTTACTGAGAGAAGTGAACGACGGCCTGCGGCTCGTGTTGTCGCTGTAGTAGCGGCTCGCCCGACGGGGCGGGCGACGGATCAACGTGACTTGAACGCGTCCGGATTCAGGTCGTGGCGCGCGAGCAGCTTGTAGAAGTCGGTGCGATTGCGTTTTGCCAGCCGCGCCGCCTGGCTGACATTGCCCATCGTGATCTGCAGGATCTGCGACAGGTAATTGCGGGTGAATTCGTCGCGCGCGTCGGAAAACGACATCAGCTTGCCGGCGTGTTCGCCGAGGGACGACTGCACGAGCTCGCCAGAAATCACCGGCGAGCGAGACAGCGCCACGTTCTGGCGCACGATGTTGTACAGCTGGCGAATGTTGCCCGGCCATTCGGCGGTAACCAGCAGCTCGACGGCCTCCGGCGCGTACACCTTGCGCTCCTGGCCGGCCTCCGCAGCGATCTGCTGCAGGAAATGCGACACCAGCAACGGAATGTCCTCGCGGCGTTCGTCCAGCGTCGGAAGGTTGATGTTGACGACGTTCAGGCGGTAGTAGAGGTCTTCGCGGAACTCGCCGTCCTGAACAAGCTTCTCCAGGTTCCGACTGGTGGCCGCGACGACACGGACGTCCACATCGCGGTTGTCGTTGCTGCCCACGGGTGTGACCGTTCGGTTCTCCAGCACCCGCAACAGTTTCGCCTGCGATTGCAGTTGAAAATCGCCGATCTCGTCGATGAATATCGTCCCTTTGTCAGCCGCTTCAAAGCAACCGGTGCGCGATTCCGTT
>CALKYK010000129.1 GCA_938003715.1 uncultured Gammaproteobacteria bacterium | reverse complement strand
GGATCGATATCGGCGTAGGCCGCGCCGCTGCCGGCGAGCAACGCGATCAGGGCGCGCGCCGCAATGCATGTGGATCTGCTCATGTGCGAATCGGCGCCGCCGGACGGCGTCGCCGTGTCCCCCGCCTTGTTGTTCTTGTGCGTCTACTCTACGCGAGCCTGCCGGACTTCGCTAAGGATCGTAGCGAAACACCGCGTCGAGCGGCACGTCGAACGTGTCGGCGATGCGAAAAGCAACCTCGAGCGACGGCGAGTATTTTTCGTGTTCGATCGCCACCACCGTCTGCCGCGTTACGCCGATCGCATCCGCGAGCGCCTGCTGCGTCATTTCGCCGTTTTCGGCGCGCAGCTCGCGGATGCGGTTGCGGATATTGCATTTCGCCATCCGGGCGCTCCGCTCAGACGCCGCGCCGATAGTAGTAGAGCTGAAGGGCGAACCCGACGACCTCGGCCAGGATGAAGGAGAAAATGATCAGGTTGGCGGTGAAGACAGGCTGCGAGACGATGCGCGCCTCCACGCTCTCGGTGAAGAAGACCGAAAGCAGGGCATGTCCGGCGGCGACCACGGCACCGGTCGCGAGCACGAAATAGGCGATCCGCGTCGCCTTCGCTTCGATCAGGCGATCGCGTTCGTCTGCGCCCTCCGGCCGGGAGCGGATCGCGAGCACGGCCTGGTAGACGATTTCGACCACGATCACGACCGCGACGACGCCGATCAGGACGAACGGCAAACTTAATGCAGCTGCTGAAGAAGCACCTGTAAATACTTTGAAAGCCTGTAGAAAGTAATAGCCGAATGCGGCCAGCGTGATCACGAGAGAGCCGAGGATGCTTTTTTCCTGGAAAGACCAGTCCATCGCCTGTGCCTCCGATGTAAAAGATTTTTGACATGCTAGTTCGCGACTCGAGGCGTGTCAAATATTTTTTACATCACCTTTCCGCACGGGGACAAAATGCGCCAGAATGCGCGTCCCACCGTCACCCGGCCTTTCCGGAGTCCCTGCGATGCACCGATCGATCACCGCCCTCCCCGTCGTCCTGGCGCTGTTGCTGGCCGCGGGCTGCGGAGACTCCGCCAACACCGGCAATGACGGCGACGCCGATTCGTCGCCAACGCCACCCGCCGGCGACCTGGCAGCGCACCAGGCGCTGGCGCGCGACCTGTTGCGGACCCTGGTCGAGATCGATACCACCGACGCCAGCGGCGACAACACGGCCGCGGCACAAGCCATGGCCGCCAGGTTGCTGGAAGCCGGATTTCCGGCCGAGGACGTACAGGTGCTTGCGCCGGCGCCGCGCAAGGGGAACCTGGTGGCGCGCTATCGCGGCCGCGATACCGGGCGCAAGCCGCTCCTGCTTCTCGCCCATATCGACGTCGTCGCGGCCGACCCGGCCGACTGGACGCTGGACCCGTTCACGTTCGTCGAACAGGACGGCTACTACTACGGTCGCGGCACGACGGACGACAAGGACGAGGCGGCGATCCACATCGCGAACCTGATTCGCCTGCGCGAGGAAGGCTTCGTACCGGATCGCGACATCATCGTCGCGCTGACGGCAGACGAGGAAAGCGGCGACCACAACGGCATCTCCTGGCTGCTCGACAATCACCGCGCGCTCGTCGACGCGGAGTATGCGCTGAACGAGGGCGGCGGCGGCGCGCTGAAAAACGGCGTGCACGTGCTGAACGCGGTACAGGCGAGTGAAAAGGTCTACCAGTCCTTCCGTCTCGAGGTCACCAACCCGGGCGGCCACAGCTCGCTGCCGGTCCGCGACAACGCCATCTATCATCTCGCCGATGCAATCGTTCGCATCCGTGACCACGACTTCCCGGTCGTCCTCAATGAAGTAACGCGCCTGTTCTTCGAGCGCACGGCCGAACTCGAACAGGGACCACTCTCGGACGCGATGCGCGGCGTGCTGGAAACGCCTCCGGATCCGTCGTCCGTCGAAATGCTGGCCGGCATCCCGTATTACAACTCGCGACTGCGCACGACTTGCGTCGCAACGCAGCTCGATGCAGGTCACGCGGAAAACGCGCTGCCGCAGCGCGCCCGCGCGACCATCAACTGCCGGGTCCTGCCGGGCGAGTCCATCGACGCGGTGCACGCGACGCTGGCCGCCGTCATCGGCAACGACGCCGTCGACATTTCACGAATGGCCGCTGCAAAGCCGTCCCCGCCGTCGCCGCTGACGCCGGAGGTCCTCGGGCCGATCGAGGCCATCACCGACGACATGTGGCCGGGCGTGCCGGTCATCCCGACCATGAGCACCGGCGCAACGGACGGGCTGTACCTGCGCAACGCCGGCATTCCGGTGTACGGAGTATCCGGGCTGTTCGGCGACATCGACGACGTCCGCGCGCACGGGCAGAACGAGCGCATCCGCATCGAGTCGTTTTTCGATGGCCAGGAATTCCTGTACCGGTTGACGAAAGCGCTGTCGACCAGCGACATCGAACAATAGGTTCGGGAGGACAGGCTCAGCATGGCAACCGTACTCGTCACCGGCTGCAATCGCGGCATCGGGCTGGAATTCGTGCGCCAGTACATGGCGCGCGGCGATCGCGTAACAGGCGCCTGCCGCAATGCCAGCAGGGAACTCGAGGAAACCGGTTGCCGGATCG
>CALKYK010000128.1 GCA_938003715.1 uncultured Gammaproteobacteria bacterium | reverse complement strand
GTCGTAGCGCCCGCCGGAGCAGACGGCGCCCTGCGCGCCGAGCGCATCGGTGACCCACTCGAACACCGTCAGGTTGTAATAGTCGAGGCCGCGCACGAGTCGCGGATTGACCGTGTAGCGCACGCCGGCCGCATCGAGCAAACGCCTGAGCCCGGCAAAATGCGCCTTCGCCCCCTCGTCCAGGTAGTCCAGCATGACCGGCGCCTGGCCGATCACCGACTCGAGGTCCGGGTTCTTGGAGTCGAGAATCCTGAGCGGGTTCTTGTCGAGCCGGCGAATACTATCCTCATCGAGCCGATTTTTCACGGCCGAGAAATACTCGACGAGCGCGTCCCGGTAGCGCTGGCGGTCGCCGGGCGCGCCCAGCGAGTTGATCTCCAGCGTCAGTCGCTCGATGCCCAGTCGTTCCCACATGCGCGCGCACAGGATGATCAGCTCGGCGTCGACGTCCGGACCTGCATAGCCCATCGCCTCGACGTCGAACTGGTGAAACTGCCGGTAGCGTCCTTTCTGCGGTTTTTCGTAGCGAAACATCGGACCGCTGGTCCAGAGTTTCTGCCGCTGGTTGTGGAACAGCCCGTTCGTGATGCCGGCGCGCACCATGCTCGCGGTTGCCTCGGGCCGGAGCGTCAGGCTTTCGCCGTTCCGATCGTCGAACGTGTACATCTCCTTCTCGACGATGTCGGTCACCTCGCCGATCGCCCGGGCGAAAACGCCGGTGTGCTCGAGTATCGGCAGGCGGGTTTCCCGATAGCCGTAGGCCTCGACGACTTCCCTGACGACTTCCTCGAGGAAGCGCCACGTCGGCGACGCCGACGGGAGGATGTCGTTCATGCCACGGATTGCTTTGGGTTTCACTGCCGTCTCGTCTCGGATAGCGTCGCGGTCGTTCTGCCCGCACCGTCAGGGCTCGATCGTGAGCCTCGTCAGGCGGCTGCCCTGGTCGGGCCCGGGGATCGGGAAGTCTCGGCCGTCCACGGTGATGCGAACCGCACCGGCGTCGCCGAGCACGACCCGGAACGGCGCCACGCCGGCCAGGTTGACGACGCGCCCGGGGCGGCCGAGGTCGTAGAACAGGCGGCGGCCGGTCGCGTCGGAAATCTCGGTCCAGCACTCCGCGCTGTAGCGCAGCGACAGCGCAGTCTGCCCCGCCGCGACGGGCATCGCAGGTTCCGGTGCCGCGGCTTCCGTTTCGACCGGCACGGGCGCCGGCAGCATTTCCTGCGCAGGCGGCTGGTCCTCTTCCCCGGGTTCGTCGATCGAATCCGCGCCGGCCAGGCCAGGCTCGCCGATGTCGATCGTGTCCGCCGCTTCGGGCGCAGGGGTCAGCACCTCGGGCTGCGGGGTTGCCGGCGTGATGCGCGGCGGCACGACGGCGGGACGCAGCACGAACCACCACCAGGCTCCGGCCAGCACCGCGACGACCAGCAGCACGGCGAACGCGATGCCGATCCAGCGGCCGATCGCGTAGTCCTGCATCGGCGGCTTGCGCTCGGAGACCACCGGCGGCGCGCCGGGGGCGCGATTCATCTTGTAATAGTCCGCCATGATGTCGTCGATCGCCACGCCGACGAGTTCCGCGTCCTTGCGCAGGTGGACCTTCGCGCAGACCGGCGACCCGAGCACGTCGAATTCGTTTTTCTCCATGGCCCACACCTTGTATTCGTCGAGGTGCAGCTCTTTGGCGATATCGCGTATGGAAATATCGTTCGCACGCCGCGCGGCGCGCAGGCGCTCGCCGCCGAGGGGTCCGGCATCGTCGGCCTCGCGTTGTGGCGTCTCTTCCGTCATTACAGGGCTTTGCAGCTTACGGCGATTGCTGCAGGAGGAGATTGGCCTCCGCCGAATCGGGGAACTCGCGCAGCAGGCGATTCATGTAGTCGGTCGCGGCGCGATCGTCGCCCAGGCCGGTCTCGACCTGTACGGCAAGGTACAGCACCGGCGGCGATGGCGGGTTCGCGGCCAGGTAGCGCTGCAGGAACGCGCGGGCCGAAAGGTTGTCGCCGGTGCGGTTCTTCAGCGCCGCGAGCTGGATCAGCGCTTCGCCGTAGGTCGGCCGGATGTCGAGCGCCTGGCGCAGGTAACGCTCGGCCTGCGGCAGGTCGGGTTTCTGCGCCATGCAGACGCCGGCGTTCGTCAGCATGATGTAGGAATCGTCGTTCTCGCGGACCCGGATCGCGCGCTCGAACTGGCCCATCGCTTCATCGAAACGCTTTTCCTGGCACAGGAACACGGCGTAGGCGTTGCGCACGTCGAAGTTGTTCGGCTCGAGACGAACCGCGCGGTTGAAGGATTCGGTCGCGAGGCGCTTGTTGCCCAGCTGCACCAGCGTCAACGCGAGCATCGAATGGCTGTTTGCGTGCCGGGGGTCGAGCTCGATTGCTCGCTCCAGCCGGTCCCGGGCGAGCTCGTAACTGCCGTTGCGGAAGTACTGGGCGCCGAGCTGGTAGTTTGTCTGCGCCGCGTCCTCCGTCGGCTCGGCGCGGGTCGTGCGTGTCTCGCTCGTCACACAGGACGCGCACAGCATCGTCACCGCAGCCATCGCGGTCAGCCCGATGCGACGCAAGTGCCTGGCACCGTCTCCGGTATCGCTCATGCCGATCTCCGACCTTTTTCGCTCAGGCGAACCCGAACCCTGTCGCGTACTTTACCAGCCAGCTGGCCGCAGGCTGCATCGATATCGTCGCCGCGCGTCTTGCGCGTCGTGGTCACGAGTCCCCGCTCGCGCAGCCGCGCCTGGAAGGCACCGATCACGTCCCGCCGCGAGCGTTCGAAGTCGTTGCCAATGAAAGGATTGAAGGGAATCAGGTTGACCTTGGCCGGACGGTCGCACAGCAGCGCGGCGAGCTGGTCGGCGTGTTCGGGCCGGTCGTTGACGTCGTGAAGCATCACGTATTCGAACGTGATGAAACGGTTCGAATGCTTGGCCGCATACCGCCAGCACGCATCCAGCAGTTCTGCAATCGGGTGCATGCGATTGATCGGCACGAGCTCGTCCCGCAGCACGTCGTTCGGCGCATGCAGCGAGACCGCGAGTGACACGTTGCAGTCATCGCCCAGTTTTTCGATTTGCGGCACGATGCCGGAAGTGCTGACCGTAACCCGGCGCCGCGACAGCCCGTAGGCGTGATCGGAAACGAGCAGCTCGAGCGCGGCGACGACGTTACGGTAATTGGCGAGCGGCTCGCCCATGCCCATGAACACGACGTTTGTCACCGCGGACTCGCCGTTGTCGCGAAGCGGCAGCGCGCGGTTCGCATAGGCAACCTGACCGATGATTTCCCCGGCGTCGAGATTGCGGTTGAAGCCCTGCGCGCCGGTGGCACAAAAAGCACAGTCGAGCGCGCAACCGACCTGCGAGGAAATGCACAGCGTGCCGCGCGCGGGCTCCGGGATGAACACGGTCTCGATCGCCTGCCCGGCACCCGAATCGAACAGCCACTTGACGGTTCCGTCGCGCGAGCGCTGTTCGGAAACGAGCTGCGGCAGCTCCACGCCGGCAATCTGGCCGAGTGTACCGCGCAGCTTTTTCGACAGGTCGGTCATCGCGTCGAAGTCCTGCTCGTAGCGCTGGTGCATCCACTTCATGAGCTGCCGCGCGCGGAACGGTTTTTCACCGAGGCCGGCGAAAAAGGACTCGAGCTCCGCCTGCGGCTTGCCGATCAGGTTCTCGCGCCCGTTGGCCCGGTCGGAAATCTTGTCGCGCGCGGCGTTCATTGCTCGCCTGGTTTGGCCTCAGCGCGTGCGCGGACAGATGCCGCCGTCGCCGAAAAAGAATGCGATCTCGGTCGCCGCGGTGTCCGGGCCGTCGGATCCGTGTACGACGTTCTGCTCGATCGACTCGGCGAAATCGGCGCGAATCGTACCGGGCGCCGCGTCTTTCGGATTCGTCGCACCCATAATCTCGCGGTTCCTGTCGATGGCGCCCTCGCCTTCGAGCACCTGCACCATGACCGGGCCGGACGTCATGTATCCCACCAGGTCGTTGAAAAACGGCCGCTCGCGGTGCACCGCGTAAAAGCCTTCCGCCTGCTTGCGATCGAGGTGCAGCATGCGCGCCGCAACGATGCGGAGCCCCGCGCTTTCGAAACGTCGGTATACCTCGCCGATCAAATTCTTCTCGACCCCGTCGGGCTTGATAATGGAGAGCGTCTGCTCAACGGCCATGTCCAATAGTCCTCGTGCTGATTTGGGTGAACCCGGTGCCAAAAAAACCGGCATCGGATGTGCCGGCTCGCGTAAACGCGCGATTTTACTCGCTTAATCGGGGTCCGGCAACGCGATCGACGGGCCGGACGAGGGCCGTCAGACGCTGAAGCTCTCGCCGCAGCCGCACTCGCCGGTGACGTTGGGATTGCGGAACCGGAACGCCTCGTTTAGCCCCTCCTTGACGAAGTCGACCTCGGTCCCGTCGATCAGTTCGAGGCTCTTCTCGTCGACGACGACGGTCACGCCGCGGTCCTCGAAGACCCGGTCGCCGTCAGCAATCTCGTCGGCGTAGTTGACGACGTAGGCGAAACCGTTGCAGCCGGTCTTCTTCACGCCCAGCCGCAGGCCGACGCCGCGACCCCGCGCTTCGAGATAATTCCTGACCCGGTCCGCCGCCGGTTGTGTCAACGAAATAGCCATGCCTTAACGTGTTGCCTCCAAAGCGTTTTCGAGCAGTGCGTTGTACGCGTCTTCCAGCATCAGTACCAGGCCCTGCTTGTGCACCGGTACTGACAGGCGACGCGACACTTCGTTCGCGGGAAACGGCGCGTCGTCGAGCGGCCGATTCTCGCACAATCGGCACAGGAGCTCTGCGGCGGCGATCAGGTGCGGGCATCTCCAGGCGCGGAAGCGGCAGGTCCCGAGCCGACCGTCTACTACGTCCGCGCAGAGCTCGACACGGGGCCCGTCGCTGGCCGCCGATGCCCGGCCGGTCGCGACACGACCGGCGACCGGCTCGCACGGCCCGGCGTGCCCGGGCGCCCGGAACAGGCTGCGAACCGTATCGTTGTAGGGGTCACCGACCTGCATTTCAAGCGGCCGGAGCGATCGCGCGCAGGTGCGCAACGGCCCAGCGGTAGCGTTCGATCGCGACGTCAATGTCCTCGTCGCTCGTGCCGCGGCCGAAGCTGAAGCGGATCGCGCTTTGCGCGAGCACGTCGCTGCGACCCATCGCGCGCAGCACGTACGACGATTCGCCGCTGGCCGAGTTGCAGGCCGAACCGCTCGCGACGCACACCGGCTCCATGCCCAGCATCAGGCTTTCGCCCTCCACGCCGGCGGCACTGACGTTCACGATGCCCGGGTAGCTGTCGTCGTCGCCGTTTCGGACGAGGTCCGGCAGATCTCGGATGCCCGGCCACAGGCGCTTGCGCATGCCGCGTGTGTGCGCCAGGGCGTCCGCGCGTTCCGCGACCGCCAGCGCCGACGCCTTGCCGAAGCCGGCGATCAGTCGCACCGGCAGCGTGCCGGGCCGCAGACGCTTTTCCTGGCCGCCGCCGAAAAGCAGCGGCTCGACTTCGACCCCGGCGCGATCCGCGACGTACAGCGCGCCCACGCCCTGCGGTCCGTAGAGCTTGTGCGCGCTTACCGACGTGAGGTCGATGCACGCCGCCTCGACGTCCAGCTCGAGCTTGCCGGCCGATTGCGCGGCGTCGCAGTGATAAAGGATGCCGCGACTCCGGCACAGCGCGCCGATCGCCGCAACGTCCTGGATAATGCCGGTCTCGTTGTTGACGTGCATCACGGATACGAGCTGCGTGTCCGGTCGCAGCGCGGCATCCAGCGCGTCGAGGGACAGTCGGCCGTCCGTCTCCGGAGCCACCCAGGTGACCTCGAAACCCTGCTTTTCGAGCGCGCGAAACGTGTCGGTGACCGCCTTGTGCTCGGTCCGCATCGTGACCAGGTGCCGGCCCCGGTGCGCGCGGTAGCGCGCGGCACCCTGGATCGCCAGATTGTCGGACTCGGTCGCGCCGGAGGTGAAGATCACCTCGTCGCTTCGCGCACCGATCAGCGCGGCCACCGCGGCGCGGGCGCGTTCGACGATGCGCGCCGACTCGCGGCCCGCAACGTGGTTCGACGCCGGGTTCGCGGCGAGCAGCACATCCGGATCGGCCATTGCCGCGGCAACGCGTGGATCCAGCGGCGTCGTGGCCGCATGGTCGAGGTAGACCATTCGCTCAGCCACCGCCGCGCCCGCTTTTTGCACCGGGCGCCACCGACGCGAGGATGCCGCGCAGTATGTTGATCTCGTTCTGGTCCGGCGCCGCGCGCACGAACAGCCGGCGCAGGCGCCGCATCAGCTGGCGTGGGTTGTCGGGATCGAGGAAGCCGGAATCGGTCAGCACCGATTCGAGATGCGCATAGAAGTGCTCGAGTTCCTCAGCCGTCGCCGGCCGCACGTCGGACGGCGGGTCGGCCTCGGGCTCGAACTGCGCAATCCGCAGTTCGTAGCAGAGCACCTGTACGGCCATCGCAATGTTCAGCGAGCTGAAGCCGGGGTCGGTCGGGATCGTCAGCAACGTGTGGCAGCGGTCGAGGTCTTCGTTCGTCAGGCCCGATTTCTCGGGCCCGAACACCGCGGCGACCGGGCCGTTCGCGCTTTCGGCGACGAGCTGCGCCGCGCACTCCCGCGGCACCATCGACGGCCAGTTGATCGTGCGCGATCGCGCGCTCGCTCCGGCAACGTAGACGCAGTCGGCAATCGCTGCGTCGAGCGAGTCGAATACCTCCGCGGCGTCCAGCACGTCCTCGGCGCCCGACGCGCGCGCCGTCGCCTCCTCGTGCGGGAAGAATCGCGGCGAGACCAGCGCGAGTTCGCGCAGCCCCATGTTCTTCATCGCACGCGCGGTGGCGCCGATGTTCCCGGGGTGCGTCGTACCGACGAGGACGATGCGTACCTGCTGCAAGAGTGACATCCCGCTTCAAAAGGTCTGCTATTCTACCGCCCGTTTCCGGCCGGCCGCGATGCGCGTCGACGGGCGCTCTTTTTCAAACTGACGAAATCGGGAGTACGTGCACATGCACGCGATGCAGAACGTGGCCGTGATGGCGGCGCGACGCGGCGGGGATCGGCTCATTCGCAGCCTGAAGCGCCTGGACCGCATCAAGGTGGAAAAGAAAGGTCGCAACGATTTCGTCAGCGAGGCGGACTATGCCGCCGAACAGGCCGTCATCGAGGTGATCCGGAAGCACTACCCTGATCACGCGATCGTCGCCGAGGAAAGCGGCCGCCAGGGTGAATCGGAATACGAGTGGATCATCGATCCGCTCGACGGCACCACCAACTTCCTGCACGGCTTCCCGGTGTTTTGCGTATCTGTCGGCGTCCTGCACAACGGACGCATCGAACACGGTGCCGTCTACGATCCGCTGCGCCAGGAGATGTTCACCGCATCGCGCGGCCAGGGAGCGCAGCTCGAAAGCCACCGCATTCGCGTCTCCGGGCGCACCGACCTGTCGCGCGCGCTGCTCGGCACCGGTTTCCCGTACCGGGATTCGAACGAGGCCTTCGATCCGTACATGAACATGCTGGTGGCTGCGATGAAGAACACGGCTGGTGTCAGGCGCGCGGGCGCCGCGGCACTGGATCTTTGCTACGTAGCCTGCGGGCGGTTCGACGCGTTCTGGGAAACCGGATTGAAATCCTGGGATCTCGCGGCGGGCGCGCTGATCATCCGCGAAGCGGGCGGCATCATCAGTGGCCTCGACGGCAGCGAGAATTTTCTCGACACCGGCCACGTTCTGGCCGGCACGCCGAAGATCTACAGCGCTCTGGCGAGGCTGTTCGCGCCCGACATCAGGAAGATGTTCGCTGCTTGACTCAGGGCAGGTCGTCGACGAGTTCCGGGTCGACTTCCGGCGGCAGCAGGTCCTTGGCCGTCACGTGCAGCATCAGCGCCGTCGCGCTGGCGGTGTAAATCGAGGAGTAGGTACCGACGATGATGCCGACGATCAGCGCGATCGAGAACGGTCCCACCGCCTCCCCGCCGAGCACCAGCAGCGCCGTGAGCACGAGCAACGTCGTGATGCCCGTGATCAGGGTGCGCGCCAGCACGTCGTTCAGCGACACGTTGATGGCCTCTTCCGACGACGCACCGCGGAGCTTCGTGAAGTTCTCCCGAATGCGGTCGAACACGACGACCGTGTCGTTCAGCGAGTAGCCGATGACGGCCAGCACGGCGGCGACGACCGACAGGTCGAAGGAAATGCCCGTGAGCGAAAAGAAACCGATCGTGATGATGACGTCGTGGGCGAGCGCCGCGACGGCGCCCGCAGCGAACTTCCACTGGAAGCGGAACATCACGTAGATGAAGATCATCAGCAGGGCGAAGATCATCGCGAGCCCGCCCTGCTCCGTCAGCTCCTCGCCGACCTGCGCGCTGACCAGTTCGACGCGGCGCAGCTCCACTTCCGGCTCACGCTCGGCGAGGATGCCGAAAATCTGGTCGCGGATGGCGCTCGAATCCTGCCCGGGCTGCGGCGGCAGCCGCACCAGGACGTCGGTCGCGGTGCCGAATTCCTGCACCACGAGCTGATCGAAGCCCGCGTTCCCCAGGTCCTCGCGAATCGCGACGAGATCCGCCGGCTGCGGGTAGCCGACCTCGAGCAGGACGCCGCCGGTGAAGTCGATGCCGAGCGCGAGACCGCGAGTGAAGAGCGAAACGATCGACGCGACGATGACGATCGCCGATATCGTCACGGCGATGTTGCGCCGCCTGCGGCTGAGGAAATCGATGCTGGTCTTTTCCTTGATCAGGCGCATGGCGATTCCTCAGATCGGCAGCGAGGCAAGGCGACGCCCGCCGAACACGAAATTCACGATCGCACGCGTGCCGACGATGGCGGTGAACATCGAGGTGATGATGCCGAGCGAAAGCGTCACGGCGAATCCCTTGATCGGCCCGGTGCCGAACGCGAACAGCACGATCGCGGCGATCAGCGTCGTGATGTTGGCATCCGCGATCGACGAGAACGCCTTTTCGTAACCGGAGTTGATCGCCGCCTGGATCGTGCTGCCGGCCGACAGCTCCTCGCGTATGCGCTCGAAGATCAGCACGTTCGCATCGACAGCCATGCCGACCGTGAGCACGATGCCTGCGATGCCGGGCAAGGTCAGCGACGCCTGGAGGAGCGACAGCAGCGCGACAATGAATATCAGGTTCGAGAACAGCGCAACGTTTGCAATCATGCCGAACCAGCGATAGTACAGCGCCATGAAAACGATGACGGCGACGAAGCCGATCTGTACCGCGGCGAAACCGCGATCGATGTTTTCCTGGCCCAGTGAGGGGCCGATCGTGCGGTCTTCCACCTTGTATACCGGGGCGGCGAGCGCGCCGGCACGGAGCAGCAGCGCGAGGTCCCGCGCCTCGACCGGGGTCAGGCCGGTGGTGCGGAAACGATCCTTGAACACGCCCTGGATCGTGGCGGTATTGATGATCTCCTCGGTCTTTATCGTGCGATAGTCGAGCGTGCCGTCGGGTCGCTCGATCGTTTCGCGGCTGGTCTCAATGAAAACCGTCGACATCGGCTTGCGCAGGTTCTGCTGCGTCGTCTGCAGCATGCTTTCGCCGCCGGCCGAATCGAGCGTGATGAACACTGCCGGCTGTCCTTCGCTGAAGCCGGATTCGGCGTCGATGATCTGGTCACCGGACGCGATGACCTCGGGCTTCAGCCACTGTCCCTGGATATCGCCACGGCCCTCGTAATAGCGCCGCCCGGGGGTGTCGCCGGTCGTGTCGACGAGTCGAAACTCGAGCGTCGCGGTGGCGGTCAGGATCTTGTCGAGTTCGGTCGGGTCCTGGACGCCGGGCAGCTGCACGACGATGCGGTTGACGCCCTGTCTCTGCACCAGCGGCTCCGCAACGCCGAGCTGGTCGACGCGATTGCGCAGCGTGACGATGTTTTGCTGTATGGCGAAGTCCTGCCGGTCGCGAATCTGGGTCTCGCTCATGCGCACCGTAAGCGAACGGCCGTCGGCGCCATCGATGATCAGCAGGTCGGCGTCCGCGTCACGAATGATCTCGCGGGCCTGTGCCGCATCTTCCTCGCTTTGCAGCCGGACGATGATGCGGTTGTCGTCGACCTCGACGCGGCTGCGAATGCGCTCTTCACGCAGGCGTTCCTGGAAGTCGCGCTGGTAGGCCGACAGCCGGCTCTGGATCGCGCTGTCCATGTCGACTTCGAGCAGCACGTACACGCCGCCACGAAGATCGAGGCCGAGACTCATCGGCGCGAGGCCGAGCGTGCGAACCCAGTCCGGCAGCCTCGGCGCGAGCGTCAGCGCGATGTTGGAGTCGCTGCCGAATCGCTCGCGAAGGAGTTCCGCCGCCTGTGTCTGCGCCTCCGGTGTTTCGAAGCGGACGACGACCCGCCCGTCCCGAAGGTAGATCGCTTCGGGCTCGATGTTGTCGAAGGACAAAGCCTGCTCGACCCGCGCGATGCGCGTGTCGCCGAACGCATCGCCGCTGCGATCCGCCAGCTGAATGGCGGGCAGCGTACCGTAGACGTTCGGCAGGGCGACCAGGATCCCGGTCACGAGAATGCCGAGAACCAGGAAATTCAGCCAGGCGGGATATCGGTTCACGTTGCGCTCTTGGGTCAGGCGGCGTCGAACGTGCCTTTCGGAACGACGGCGGACACCGTCGACTTCTGCACCTTGATCTCGACGTTGTCGGCGATGGCGAGCGTCGCGTAGTGCTCGCTGACGGCGGTGACCTTGCCGAGTATGCCGCCGGCGGTCACGACCTCGTCGCCCGTCGACAAACCCTTGACGAGCTCGGCGTGTGCTTTCTGGCGTTTTTGCTGCGGGCGAATGAGCAGGAAGTAGAACGCGACGAAGAGGGGGATCAGCGGCAACGGAAAGCCGAACGGATCACCCTGCGCGGCGTCCTGTGCGTAGGCAGGACTGATCAGAAAATCCATGTTGTTGTTCTCCCGAACGAAATCGGGCCAGGGGCTAGAAAAAAGGCGCGCTATTATGGCACACGAGTTGCGGACGTGGGGCCGGTAGCCGCCGATTCAAGCCGATATGACGATCTGTTCGCAGGCTGCCCTTCGGCTCGGGATTCAGTCGCTGCCGGGCGCGAGGCGCCGTTCGAGATCGGCGACGAGCGCGGCCAGCGTCCCGGCCTCGATCGCGTCCCGCAGATCCTGCATAAGCTTCTGATAGAAATGCAGATTATGGATCGTGGCGAGGCGACTGCCGAGGATCTCTCCGCATTTCTCGAGGTGCCGGAGGTAGGCACGGCTGTAGTGCCGGCAGGTGTAGCAATCGCAGCCGGGGTCCAGGGGCCCGGTGTCGTCGCGGTAGCGGGCGTTGCGGATCTTCACCACGCCGCGACTCGTGAACAGGTGCCCGGTGCGGGCGTGCCGTGTCGGCATCACGCAGTCGAACATGTCGACGCCGCGGCGCACCGCATGCGCGATGTCGAGCGGCGTGCCGACCCCCATCAGGTAGCGCGGCCGGTCGGCAGGCATCGTCGGCAGCAGATTCTCGAGCACCGCGATGCGCTCGTCGACGGTTTCGCCCACCGCGAGGCCGCCGATTGCGTAGCCGTCGAAGCCGATTTTCGACAGGCCTGCCAGCGATTCATCGCGAAGCGCGTCGTACACGCCGCCCTGTACGATGCCGAACAGCGCCTCGCCGCGCCCGGGCTCCGCGGCCTTGAGTTCGTCGAACGCGTCGCGGCTGCGTGCGGCCCAGCGCAGCGACAGCCGCATCGACTCCGCCGCTTCTTTTTCCGTCACCGGGTACGGCGTGCACTCGTCGAAGATCATCGTCACGTCGGCGTCGAGATCGTGCTGCACCTGCATCGAAAGCTCCGGCGTGAGCAGGATTTCGTCACCGTCGACCGGCGAGCGAAAGCGCACGCCCTCCTCGCTCAGCTTGCGCATCTCGGCCAGCGAAAAGACCTGGAAGCCGCCGGAGTCCGTCAGTATCGGGCCGTCCCAGTGCATGAATTCGTGCAGGCCGCCGTGCCGGCGCACAACTTCGGTGCCGGGCCGCAACATCAGGTGGAACGTGTTGCCGAGGATGATGTCGGCACCGCTGGCGGCGACCTCCTCCGGCGTGACGCTCTTGACGGAGCCGTAGGTGCCGACCGGCATGAATGCGGGCGTTCGCACCTCACCGCGGCGAAACGAAAGTATGCCCGTTCGCGCGGCGCCGCAGTTGCCCTTCACCGAAAATTTCATTTGCTAGCCGGCCAGATCAGCATCGCGTCACCATAGCTGAAAAAGCGATAGCGTTCGGCAACGGCATGGCGATACGCCTCGAGGATGCGCTCGCGGCCGGCGAACGCGGCAACCAGCAGCAGCAGGGACGAACGAGGCAGGTGAAAATTCGTCAGCATCGCATCAACGGCACCGAACTCGTAGCCCGGCGTGATAAACAACTCCGTCTCGCCGCTGTAGGCGCGCACTTCACCGTCGGCGGCCGCCGTTTCCAGCGCGCGAACCGAGGTCGTGCCGACCGCAACGACGCGGCCGCCGGCAAGTTTCGTCTCATTGACCAGCCGGGCGCATTCCTCGCCGACGGTGACCCGTTCGGCGTGCAGCCGGTTTGCCTCGACCCTGTTGCTGCGCAGCGGCTGGAACGTGCCGGCACCGACATGCAGTGTGACGAACGCGTGGCGAATGCCCGCGGCGCGCGTCTGTTCGAGCATGGCGGTATCGAAGTGCAGGCCGGCGGTCGGCGCCGCAACGGCACCCGGCTCGCGCGCGTACACCGTCTGGTAGCGCTCGTCGTCGGCCGATTCCGCGTCGCGGCCGAGGTACGGTGGCAACGGCACTTCGCCGTCGCGTTCGAGCACCGTCGCAACCGGCGTGTCGAACGAAAGGCTGAACAGCTCGCCGTCGCGACCGTTCACCGTTGCCTCGCTGCCGCCGTGCAGCAGAATCTGCGTCCCCGACTTCGGTGTCTTGCTTGCACGGACCATCGCGAGCGCCTCCCTGTCACCCTCGATGCGCTCGATCAGCAACTCGACCTTGCCGCCGCTGGATTTTTTTCCCCGTAGCCGTGCGCGGATGACGCGCGTGTCGTTGAACACCAGCAGGTCGCCGGGTTCGAGCAAGGAAGGCAACGACGCGAATCGCTCGTCACTGATCCCGGTATCCAGCACGAGCAGACGGCTTGCACGCCGCTCGCGCGGCGGGTAACGCGCGATCAGTTCATCGGGTAACGGGTAATCGAACTCGGCAAGCCGCATGGGGCGGGATGGTAGCAGTTCCCCCGGGCTTGCCGCGGCGCGCCCGCCGGCGCGCGACGCTGCGGTCAGATTCGTTCGTCGTCGTCCGTGCCAAGCGTCATGCGCTTGCGTTCGATCAGCGGCGCGCCGGGTACGAGGGGCGCGAGCGGCTGCATCGGTGCGCCGATCCCGCTGCGCCGGTTGTCCGGCACCGCGATCTCGATCGTGCGTTTTCGCCGGTCACGCATGATCTCCAGTTCCATCGTCTCGCCGCTGTCGTACGACCGCAGGATGCGCATCGCATGCCCCACCGAGGTGGGTTTGCGGCCGTCGATCGACAGGATCACGTCGCCGTCCTGGATCTGGTAGGCATCGTCGCTGGGTGCACGTACGACCAGAAGGCCCTCTTCGCTATCGAAGTAGCGCCCGAGTCCCTCGGTCAGCGGCACGAGTTCCATGTCGCCGAAGCCGCTGTCCGTGCCGAAAAAGACAAAATCCTGCATACCGCCGGGGTGCGGCGCGACGTGCACGTCCGGCATCGTGAAATTCTCCCCGTCGAAACGGAACGCGAACGCGTTGCTCATCGCACGCGGCGTGACCGGAACCGTCTCGGCGCGGCCGTTGCGCAGGTAGGCGACGTCGAGCGTATCGCCGTCCTCGACTCCTTTCATGAAGTCCATCAGCTTGTCGTTCGCTTCGGCGCCGGTGTCGGCGGTGAAAGACTCGCCGTTGATGCCGGTGATCACGTCGCCGGCACGCAGCCCCGCTTCCGCGGCAGCCCCACCCGGCGTGACGCCCAGGATTTCCACGCCTTCGACCGGTTTCGAGCTGTCGTCCCGGCCGATCGTGATGCCGAGCATCGGCCCGTCGCCCAGCCGTACGATTCGCTCGAGACGCTCGATACGCGGCAGCTGGCGCTGCGACAGCTGTGCGACTTCGCGAGCCGCTTCGGCGAGGCGCTGCTCGGCCTCGCGCATCCGGACCTCGATCTCGACTTCGCGCTGCGCGCGGTCAGCGCCGCGCGCCTCGACGGCGCGCCGGCTTTGTTCGAACTCCTGCGCGGCTTCGGCCATGCGCGCTTCCGCAGCGCGCATCGCCTCGACGAGTGCCTCGTCTTCCTGTGCCATGACCGGCACCGTCATTGCCGCGATCAGCACCGTCGCGAAGATTTTAAAACTGGCTTTCATTCGTTACTCCTTGCGCCCGCCAATCAAGCTCTGCAATGCGGACGCTCAATCAAAACGCCATGCGCTGCGCCTGCGCGCGGCGCAGGTTCAGCAGTGAATTCATCAGCCGCACCCGTTCGCGCCAATAGATCTCGGCGTCGGCAGGGTCGAGCCCGGGTTCGTTCAACTGGTAGTCGATCGCTGCGATGCGGTCCTCGAGTTCCGCGATCGTGGCCGCGGTTCCGGCTCGCACCAGGCTGGGCTGGCCCGGCAGCGCCCGAAGATCGCGCTCGATCTGCTGCGACTGCACCATCAGCGCCTGCAGGTTGGTCGGCATCACGCACTGCGTGGCGACCGACACCGG
>CALKYK010000127.1 GCA_938003715.1 uncultured Gammaproteobacteria bacterium | reverse complement strand
GCACCGTCTTGCCGTCCGGACGCGCACTGGCCAGCGCATGGACTTCGCCAACCGGGAAGCGGCGCTCGGCAAGAATCTCCAGAATCGCTTCGCCGACGACCCCGGTTGCGCCGACGACGGCCACATCGAATATTTTGCTCATAATGTCTGCAGCAAGAATGACGTATTAATAAGAGTGTCCGCGACGGCGCAGCCTAGCGCCGGGTAACAACCGGCGTCGAAGGCTCGACGTCCGCGTTCTGGCCGCGATGGCGCAGGTAGTGATCCATCAGTACCAGCGCCACCATCGCTTCGGCGATCGGTGTTGCCCGCAAGCCGACACAGGGATCGTGGCGGCCCTTGGTGACAATTTCCGCTGTCTCGCCGCTCTTGTCGATCGTCCTGCCCGGCTTGCTGATGCTGGACGTGGGCTTCAAGGCGATGCTCGCGAGGATGTCCTGCCCGGATGATATGCCGCCGAGCGTGCCGCCGGCGTCGTTCTTGGCAAAACCGGTCGACGAAATCTCGTCGCGATGCTCGCTGCCGCGCTGGCTGACGGCGGCGAAACCGGCGCCGATCTCCACGCCTTTCACGGCGTTGATGCTCATCAGTCCGTGCGCCAGGTCGGCCTCGAGCTTGTCAAATACCGGTTCGCCTAGCCCGGGTGGCACGCCGGTCGCGAGCACGCTGATCTTCGCGCCGATCGAATCGCCTTGCTCGCGTAGCTCGTCCATGAAGGCCGCGAGTTCGGCGATTCGCGACGGATCGGCGCAGAAAAACGGATTCTCGTCGACGAAGTCGGGATCCGGCGCGTCGAGCACGATCGGCCCGAGCTGCGCGAGGTAGCCGCGAACGCGCACGCCCAGTCGTTCGGCGAGGTACTTGCGCGCAATGGCGCCGGCGGCGACGCGCATCGTCGTTTCGCGTGCAGAGGCACGACCGCCACCGCGGTAGTCGCGAATGCCGTATTTCTGCTGGTACGTGTAGTCGGCGTGGCCAGGCCGGAACTTGTCCTTGATGTCGCCGTAGTCGCGGGAGCGCTGGTCGACGTTTTCTATCAGGAGCCCAATCGGGGTGCCGGTCGTGGCGCCTTCGAAAACGCCGGACAGGATGCGCACCGTGTCCGGCTCCTTGCGCTGCGTCGTGTGCCGCGACTTGCCCGGTCGCCGCCGCTCGAGGTCGTCCTGGATGTCCTGTTCGGACAGCGCCATGCCCGGCGGACAGCCGTCGACGACACAGCCCATCGCCGGGCCGTGGCTCTCGCCGAAAGTGGTCACCGTGAACTGGCGACCGAAACTGTTACCGGACATGCCGTCTATGCCTTTTGATTGCGTATCGCCGCGCGAAACGCATTTTCGTGTTCCCGCAGCTCCTCCCGATGCAGCAGGAACACGCCCTCGCCGCCCCGCTCGAATTCGAGCCAGGTGAAGGGCACGCGCGGATATGTCTCCTGCAGCGCTTCGCGGCTCGAACCGACCTCGACGATGAGGATACCGTCATCGGCGAGGAATCGGGGGGCATCATGCAGTATGACCCTGACCGAATCCAGACCGTCGGCGCCGGCCGCGAGGCCGAGCCGCGGCTCGCGACGAAACTCCGCCGGCAGCGCAGCCATTTCGCCTCCATCGACGTACGGCGGGTTGCTGACGACGACGTCATAGCCCCGGTCGCCCGGAATCCTGGCGAACAGGTCGGACTCGATCAGCTGCACACGGTCGGATAGCCCGTGACGTTGCACGTTCATGGCCGCCACCTCGAGGGCGTCAGCCGAAATATCGGCTGCGTCGACACGGGCCTGCGGGCATTCGAGCGCGATGGCGATCGCGATGCAGCCGCTGCCGGTACCGATGTCGAGCGCGCGGCGGATGCCGGTCCGCTCGCGCCAGGGCTCGAAGCCGGCAACGATCAGCTCGGCGATCGGCGATCGGGGCACCAGCACGCGCTCGTCGACGAAAAAGCGGCGGCCGGCAAACCACGCTTCGTTCAGGAGGTAAGCCAGTGGCAACCGCTCCTCGATGCGCCGCCGGGCCAGCTCCCGGATACGCGCTGCGTCGCCTTCTGCCACGTCACGCGAATACGCTGCCTGTGCGTCGCCATGATCGAGTCCAAGCACGGCGAATACCAGCCACGCCGCTTCGTCGACGGCGTTGTCCGTGCCGTGGCCGAAAACGAGCTCCGAACGATGAAAGGCGTCGGCGACTTCGCGCACCAGATTTTCGACGGAAACGGACATGTCGGCCGGGGTGGGCAAAGCGGGAAACTTAGCACGGTCGCAGGATCGCGTCGCTCGCCCCGCGACGCGGGCACTGCGTTAGAATGCCGGTCCGATGAACCCGACCAGCCGATCACTCGCCATCCTGTTCACGGCCGTTGCCGTCTTTGGCGGCGCTCTGTTCCTGTACCTGGCCATCGAACGCGGGCCGGCGACGACGATGCACGCCACCCGGCTGCCGCAGCCCGTTTCGCTGCCCGAGTTTTCGCTCATTGACCAGCACGGCGTCTCTTTCGATCGTGATTCCTTGCGGGGCAGCACCACGCTCGTCTTCTTCGGCTTCACGAATTGCCCGGACGTCTGTCCCGCCACGCTGTCGCAGCTGGCGATGGCACGACGCGCGTATGTCGACCAATTCGGCGAACGCGACGCACCGCGCATCCTGCTCGTCAGCGTCGACCCGGAA
>CALKYK010000126.1 GCA_938003715.1 uncultured Gammaproteobacteria bacterium | reverse complement strand
CGGTTATCTTTCGTTCCAAAAAATTGTAGTCGGCGCGCGCGCCGCGAATGCGAACTCGGCGTGTTGATTCCTGTCGGACCGTCATTAAACTGGCAGGCCGTTTTGCCGGCCTGACATTCGTTTTAGTTGCCACGGCAACCAATTAGGGAGATCTCGTGACTGTTCTGTCATCTGTTTTGCCGCGCCTGAAGCGGGCGTTCGGCACCGTCGCCGTTTTGGCTTTCGCCGCCAGCGCCATGGCGCAGCAGTCGGCACCTGTCCGCTCTCCGGTCGGGCAGGCCAATGCCCTGAGCACAGCGCCCGCCATCGATGGCAACGTGCTCGGCGACCCGGCCTGGGAGGGTGCGGTACCGCTGACGGGGTTCTGGCAGACGCAGCCGAATGCCGGCCAGCCGGCGTCGCAGCGAACCGAAGTGTTCGTCGGCTTCACCGACGATGCGCTGCACATCGGCGTCGTCGCGTATGACGACGAGCCCGACAGGATCATCTCGACGGACAGCCGCCGCGACTCGTCGCTCGACGACACCGACAGCTTCCGGGTCCTGATCGACGGGCTGCTCGACCGGCAGAACGGCTACGTGTTCGGCACCAACCCGGCCGGCGTCGAATTCGACGGCCAGGTGACGCGCGAGGCCACCGGCCAGTTCATCCCCGGCGGCGAGGGCGGCTTCAATCGCAACTGGGACGCACCGTGGACCGTGCGCTCGATGATCACCGACATCGGCTGGAGCACGGAAATGCGCATCCCGTTCACGTCGCTGCGCTTCGGCACCGATGACGTGCAGGAATGGGGGTTCAATTTCGAACGCCGCATCCGGCGCAACAACGAGATCGCCTACTGGGCGCCGCTGTCGCAGGACCGTGACCTGTACCGGGTTTCCGAGGCGGGCTCTATCCAGGGCATTCGCGTGCCGGAACAGCGCAACCTGCAGGTGACGCCGTACGTGCTCGGCAAGGCGCAGCGCGGCGGCGGTATTTCCGGCACAGAGACCGATCAGGAGTTCGGCTTCGACCTCAAGTATTCGATTACGCCCAGCCTGACGCTGGACGCGACCTACAACACCGACTTCGCACAGGTCGAGGTCGACGAACAGCAGGTCAATCTCGACCGGTTCAGCCTGTTCTTCCCGGAAAAGCGACCGTTCTTCCTCGAGAACTCCGGCCAGTTCACGGTCGGAGACGCGCGCGAGGCCGAGCTGTTCTTCAGCCGCCGCATCGGCATAGCGTCCGGCACGCCGGTGCCGATCGACGGCGGACTGCGCCTGTCCGGCAAGATCGGCGGGACGACCAACGTCGGCCTGCTGTTCATGCAGTCGGAGGCGGTTGCCGGCGTCGCGTCGGAGAACCAGTACACCGTCGCGCGCGTCAACCAGGAGCTGGCGAACCGTTCCAGCGTCGGTTTCATCGTCGTCAGCCGCGATGGCGACGGCAGCCTGCTCGGCAACCCGCAGGCCGACGAAAACCAGACCTACGCGATCGACGGCCGCTGGGGCATCGGCGACAACATGCTGCTCGAAGCCTGGGCTGCGCGCACCGAGACGCCCGGCCTGACCGGCAGGGACGACGCGTTTTCCCTGAGCGGCGACTACAACGACGCCGACTGGTCGCTGGCGCTCGGCTACACGCAGGTCGGTGCAGACTTCAATCCTGAAGTCGGCTTCCTGGCGCGCAGTGGCTACCGCAAGGTCAGCGGTCGCGTACTGCGTCGAATCAGGCCCGACAATCTCTGGAACCTGTTCGAGCTGCGTCCGCACATTTCCTACCGTGCGTTCTGGGACTTCGACGGCTTCCAGGAGACCGGCTTCATCCACATCGACAATCACTGGGAATTCGAGACCGGTATGGAAATCCATACCGGCGTCAACGTCACCAAGGAAGGCGTCAAGACCCCGTTCGAGATCGTCGACGGCGTCGTGATCCAGCCCGGTACCTACGACCATTCCGAGCTGCAGCTCGTGTACATGGGCGATGCGTCGCAGCCACTGAGCTTCAACCTGCGCTCGTTCATCGGCGGTCGCTTCGGCGGTGATCGCATTACGCTCGAGCCGACGATTAACTATCGTATCGGCGAGAAGTTCAGCTCCGAGTTCGCGTACGTGTACAACGACTTCGACCTGCCCGTGCCGGGCGGCGACTTCACAGCCGACCTCGCTCGCATCCGGCTGTCGTATTCGTTTACGCCGCGCATGCTGCTGCAGCTTTTGGCGCAGTACAACGAACAGGATGACCGCATATCGACGAACCTTCGATTCTCCTGGCTGCAGTCGGCGAATACCGGCCTGTACCTCGTCTACAACGAAGTCGACGAACGCTTTCCCGGGGCGCCGCCGCGCGGACGCGAGTTCATCATCAAGTACAGCCACATATTCGACGTATTCAACTGACGCAGGAGAAATGCTGCCCCCTTGCGGCGCCGCGCGATTCTCAATAGTGTGAGTGCGGAGGGGGGAGCGATGAAAACGATAACGACCGTCGTTGCCTGCGGCTTCATGCTGCTGGTCGCGACTGCGCCGGCGCAGGAGCGGCCGCGGGCGCGTGACGCCGGCCTCGTCACCGGCATCTTTCCGACCGGCACCTGGAACGCGATTACCGACGTCGACGGCGTCCTGGTGGGGCACGAGACGATCATCGAGGGCGACGACGTTCGCACCGGCGTGACCGCGATCATTCCCGGTCCGGGCAATCTCTACACGCACACGATGCCGGCGTGGATTCACGTCGGTAACGGCTACGGCAAGCTGATCGGCGAGACCCAGGTCCGCGAGTTCGGCGAGCTCGAGACGCCGATCCTGCTGACCTGCACGCTCTGCGTCTGGAGCGCGGCGAACGGACTGAAGGAGTGGGTGTACGAGCAGCCGGGTATGGGCGAGCACACCGTGAACCCGATCGTCGGCGAGACGAACGACGGCCGTGTGAACAACATGTGGAAGGATCCGGTCCAGTCTGCGCACGTTTTCGCCGCGCTGGCCGCTGCAGAGAGCGGCCCGGTCGAGGAGGGCAGCGTCGGCGCCGGTACCGGCACGCAGGCGTTCGGCTGGAAGGGTGGCATCGGAACCAGCTCGCGGGTGCTGCCGGCATCGCTCGGCGGCTACACCGTCGGCGTGCTCGTGCAGACGAATTACGGCGGCGTGCTGACAATGGCAGGCGCGCCGGTTGGTGAGGAACTCGGCACCTATTCGTTCCGCCGCGACGTCGAGGGCGCCGACCCGCAGGAAGACGGCTCGATCATGATGGTCGTTGCCACCGACGCGCCGCTCAACGCGAAGAGCCTGGAGCGCCTGTCGATGCGTGCGATGATGGGCCTGGCGAGAACGGGCTCGTTTGCAAGCAATGGATCGGGCGACTACGTGATCGCGTTCTCGACCCACCCGGATGTGCGGCGGCCGCGCGAAAGCGACCGGCCGGTCACGACGCCGTCGCTGGTCAACGCGTCGATGTCGCCGCTGTTTGCGGCCGCGGCAGAGGCGACGGAAGAAGCCATTTACAACGCGATTTTCAAAGCGACGACGGTGTCGAGTTCGCGCGGCACGCTCGAGGCGATACCGCTCGCCGAACTCAAACGGATACTGAAAAAACACGGCGTGCTGAACCGCGCGGTTCGGCGATAAGCTCGGTAGTTACAGGCAGGGGGAACATCATGCGCCAATCACCGCCCGCAACGCGGGTACTCGCCATCGTGACGCTGGCCATGGCGTCCGTACCCGCGGTGGCACAGGACGAGTTCGTCTTCTGGCCCGGTGCCGACTACGATCCGGCGATTCCCAGCGTTGCGGACGTGCTCGGCTACGAACCGGGCGAGCGCATCACCTGGCACCGTGATGCGATTCGCTATTTCGAGGCGTTGCAGGCAGCCGCGCCGGACCGGGTCGCCGTGCACCGCTACGCAAAGAGCTGGGAAGAGCGCGACCTCGTCTACGTGATTGTCACGTCGGCGGACAACATGGCGCGTATCGACGCGGTCAAGGACGGCATGCAGCGGCTCGCCGACCCGCGCCGTACCTCGAGTGCGGACGCCGATGCGATCATCGCAAACCAGCCGGCCGTCACCTGGCTGTCCTACGGCGTACACGGTAACGAAATCTCGTCAACCGATGCGGCGATGCTGACCGCATACCACCTGCTTGCATCGCGTGGCGACGCGCGCGCCGCGGAAATCCTGCGTGACACGGTCGTCGTCATCGACCCGATGCAGAACCCGGACGGCCGCGACCGCTTCATCCACCACTTCGAAATGGCGGAAGGGCTCGAGCCGGACTCCGACCGCATATCGGCGGAGCACGACGAACCCTGGCCGGGCGGGCGCACGAATCACTACCTGTTCGATCTCAACCGCGACTGGTTCATCCTGACGCAGCCCGAAACGCAGGGCCGGGTGCGGGTGATCCGCGAGTGGTTCCCGGTCGCGTTCGTCGACGTGCACGAGATGGGTTCCGACAGCACCTACTACTTCGCGCCGGAGGCCGTGCCGTACAACCCGCACCTCGCCGAGGACCAGCGGGCGAGCCTGCAGCTCTTCGGCCGCACGAACGCGCGCTGGTTCGACCGCTTCGGCTTCGACTACTTCACGCGCGAGGTGTACGACGCATTCTATCCGGGCTACGGCGCGAGCTGGCCGTCCTACTTCGGCAGCATCGCGATGACCTACGAGCAGGCTTCGTCCCGCGGCCTCGTGTTCCGCCAGTACGGCGGCAACGAGATGAGCTACGCGTACACGGTACGCAATCATTTCGTCACGTCGCTCGGCACCGCGGAAACGACGCAGCAGAACCGCGCGAAGTTCCTGCGCGATTTCTACGACTACCAGGTCAGCGCGATCGCGGAGGGCGGTAGCGAATCGGTTCGCGCCTACGTGCTGCCGGCGCAGAACGACCAGCCGGCCGTCGACAAGCTTGCCGCGCTGCTCGTGCAGCAGGGCGTCGAGGTTTCACGCGCGACTGCTTCGTTCCGTGCCTGCGGGGCGAGCTACGACGCCGGCAGCTACGTGATCAATCTTGCGCAGCCGGCCAAGCGCCTCGTACGCACGCTGATGGATCCGGACGTGCCGCTGGAAGCGGACTTTCTCGAAGAGCAGGAGCGGCGTCGCGCGAAGGACCTGCCGGACGAGATCTACGACGTCACCGCCTGGTCGCTGCCGCTGATGTTCAACGTGCGCGCGGACGCCTGCAATCGCACGGTCAGCGGTTCTTTCGCCGCAGCCGGGAGCGACCTGATTCCGCCGGGGACGGTCAGCGGCGGCAGCGCGTCGGTGTCCTACCTGGTGCCGTGGGGTACGGCTGCGTCTGCGCGCTTCCTTGCCACGGCGCTGCGCGAAGGGCTTGCCGTGAAGAGCAACGACAAGGCCTTCACGAACGGCGGCACTCGCTACCCGTCCGGCACGCTGATCCTCGACGTCGCAGACAACCCCCCGGATCTGGCGGCGCGCGTCGCGGCAATCGCGCGCGAGTCCGGCGCGAACGTCGATGCGGTCGACGACAGCTGGGTGACCGACGGGCCGAACTTCGGCAGCCGCAATGTCGTTCGCCACAGCCTGCCGAAAGTTGCCATCGCCTGGGACGAGCCGACACAGTCCTACGTCGCCGGCAACACACGGTTCGTCATCGAGCGCCAGTTCGGCTTCCCGGTGACGGCGATTCGCAGCGAGCGGCTGGGCAATGCCGACCTGCGTCGCTACGACGTGCTGATACTCCCGGCGACCAGCGGTGACGGGTACCAGGACGTACTCGGCGAAGGCGGCGCGGAAAACCTGAAGGACTGGGTATCGCGCGGGGGCGTACTGATCGGCATCGGTAACGCAAACCGCTTCCTGGCCGACCCGGGAGTCGACCTGCTGGCCATCCGCCGCGAGCACGCGGTGCCTACCGACGAAGACGGCGACAACGGCGGCAGCGGCGATGACGAGGATCCGCCCGCGACCGTTCCCGGCCGCAATATCGCGGACCGCGACGAATACCTGGACCTGATCGAGCCGGACGAAGGCAGCCCGGATTCGGTCGCCGGCGTGCTCGTTCGTGCGGACGTCGACCCCGATCACTGGCTCGGCGCCGGCGTCGCGCCGTCACTCAACGTACTCGTGCGCGGCTCCGACATCTACACGCCGCTCACGCTGGACAAGGGCGTCAACGTGGCGCGCTTCAGCGACGCCGACGAACTGGTCGCAAGCGGCTACCTGTGGGAAGAGAACCGGCTGCAGCTTGCGTACAAGCCGTTCGTGGTCGCGCAGCCGACAGGCGAGGGCTTCGTCATCGGCTTCACGCAGGACCCGAACGTCCGCGCCTACCTCGACGGCCTGAACGTGATCTTCATGAACGCGATCTTCCGCGCCGCGGCGCACGCGCGCCCGGTTCGATGAGCGAGACGCGGTCTACTTGTAGACCGTGCCTCCTTTCATCACGAACGTCACGTTTTCCATCAGCGTGATGTCGTCGAGCGGGTCGCCGGGCACGGCGACGATGTCGGCGCGTTTGCCGGCAGCCAGCCGGCCGTGCGTGTCACCGATGTCGAGGAAGTCCGCCGCCACGCTCGTCGCCGACTTGATCGCCTCCATCGGCGGCATGCCGCCTTCGACCATCAGCGCGAATTCCTGGGCGTTGTCGCCATGCGCCGAGACGCCGGTGTCGGTGCCGAACACGATCGGCACGCCGGCGCGGTAGGCGCGCGCAAACGTGTCCTTGATGATCGGTCCGATCGCGGCGGCCTTCGGTCGGACGAGCTCCGGGAAAAAGCCGTCGATCTTTGCCTTTTCCGCGACCCAGTTGCCGGCCATGATCGTCGGCACGAAGTAGGTGCCGCGTTCTTTCATGAGCGCCATGACCTCGTCGCTCATGTAGGTGCCGTGCTCGATCGATGCGACGCCGGCCAGCACGGCGCGCTTCATGCCCTCGGTTCCGTGGGCATGCGCGGCGACGCGCATGCCGTAGTCGGCGGCGGTGTTGACAATCGCTTCGAGCTCCTCGTCGGTGAACTGCGGGTTCTGCCCGCTTTTCGCGACGGACAGAACGCCGCCGGTCGCCGTGATCTTGATCCAGTCGGCGCCGTCCTTGTAGCGCTGGCGCACCGCCTTGCGTGCGTCCTCGACGGAGTTGACCACGCCCTGCTTCGGGCCGGGATCCGCATCGAAGTGCGCGGCCCAGCCGTTCGTCGCGTCGCCGTGCCCGCCGGTCGAGGCCAAGCCTTTCGCCGCGGTAAAGATCATCGGTCCCGGCACGTCTCCGGCCTCGATTGCCTTGCGCAAGGCGACCGTGACGTTGAACGAGTCGCCGACGTTGCGCACCACGGTGAACCCGGCCTCGAGCGTGCGCCTGGCGTACTTCGCCGCGTCGAATGCATAGTCGGCTTCATTGAGAATGAAGCGGTTCAGGTTGCTCTGCGCGGAGTACTGGCCGGTCAGGTGTACGTGCAGGTCCATCAGGCCCGGCATGACCGTCGCATCGCGCAGGTCGATCACGGTGTCGTCGGCACCCGGCGCGGTATAGCCGCGTTCGATCGCGGTGATCGT
>CALKYK010000125.1 GCA_938003715.1 uncultured Gammaproteobacteria bacterium | reverse complement strand
GCCTGGGTCAGCCCGTAGCCGCCCACGGCGAGCCCGATCAGGGTCGGCGTCGCGCCTTCGAGACCGGCTGCATACAGCGCCAGCACCGGCAGCAGGGCGAACAGACCGAACATGCGGCACATCGCGATCAGCGCAATGACGCCGACCGCGCGGCGCTCGGTCGGCCGCATCGGCTGGAACATGCGAGCCAGCTTGCTGTCCATCGATATCGCCAGTCCGGTGGCTAAGACGCTGATCTGAATCGGGATCGGGGCGAGGCCGCCGTTGTTGTCATAAATCTTTTGCGAATCGCACCCGGAAATCGCGTGACGGACCGGCTTTGCGCCGCCGCCGCGCGGCGGCGTATATTAGCAGGTTGTTCCGCGTGCACGGCACCAGGGCATGAAAAGCATCGATATTCGCGGCGCTCGAACGCATAACCTCAAGAATCTCAATCTCAGCCTGCCGCGGGACAGGCTGATCGTGTTCACCGGCCTGTCCGGTTCCGGCAAGTCCTCGCTCGCGTTCGACACGATCTACGCCGAAGGCCAGCGCCGCTACGTCGAATCGCTCTCTGCCTACGCGCGGCAGTTCCTGTCGATGATGGAGAAACCGGACGTCGATCACATCGACGGCCTGTCGCCCGCCATCTCGATCGAGCAGAAATCGACCTCGCACAACCCGCGCTCGACAGTCGGCACGGTCACGGAGATCTACGACTACCTGCGCCTGCTCTACGCGCGCGCCGGCACGCCACGCTGCCCCGATCACGGCGTGACGCTCGAGGCCCAGACCGTCAGCCAGATGGTCGACCAGGTGCTGGCGCTGCCTGAGAAAACCAGGGTGATACTGCTCGCACCGGTCGTCGTCGACAGAAAAGGCGAACACGTCCAGCTGATGCAGGACCTGATGGCGCAGGGCTTCATTCGCGCGCGCATCAACGGCGAGGTGTACGAACTCGACGATCCGCCGAAGCTCGACCTGCGGCGCAAGCACACGATCGAAGCGGTCGTGGACCGTTTTCGCGTCAAGCCCGACCTCAAACTGCGACTGGCGGAATCTTTCGAAACGGCGCTGCGCCTCGCCGACGGTGTCGCGCGCATCGCGTTCATGGACTCGGACGACGAAGAGCTGGTGTTCTCCGACCGCTTCGCCTGCAACATCTGCGGCTACAGCCTGACCGAACTCGAGCCGCGGCTGTTTTCCTTCAACAACCCGACCGGCGCCTGCGCAAGCTGCGACGGTCTCGGCGTAAAGCAGTTCTTCGATCCGGACCGCGTCGTGGTCAATTCCGACCTGTCGCTGGCCGGTGGCGCCATCCGCGGCTGGGACCGGCGCACGACGTATTACTTCCAGATGATCACGAGCCTCGCCGCCCACTTCAAATTCGACGTCGAGACGCCGTTCAACGAGCTCGACGAAAAGCTGCAGAACATCGTGCTGTACGGCAGCGGCAAGGAAAAAGTCGATTTCCGCTACGCGAATTCGCGCGGGCTGGAGATCAAGCAAAAACACCGCTTCGAGGGCGTCATTCCGAACCTCGAGCGCCGCTATCGCGAGACCGAGTCCGGCGCGGTGCGCGAGGAGCTGTCGCGCTATCTCAACAGCCAGCCGTGCCCGGACTGTGACGGCACACGCCTGAATCGCGCCGCGCGCAATGTCTTCGTCGCCGACCGATCCTTACCCGAGATCAGCGACCTGTCCGTCGGCCACGCGCGCGAGTTCTTCGACGATCTCGCGCTGGAAGGCTGGCGCGCGACGATCGCGGAAAAGATCGTCAAGGAAATCGGCGACCGGCTCGGTTTCCTTTCCGACGTCGGTCTCGATTACCTGTCACTGAACCGCAGCGCCGAGACCCTGTCCGGCGGCGAAGCGCAGCGCATCCGCCTTGCAAGCCAGATCGGTTCCGGCCTGGTGGGCGTCATGTACATCCTCGACGAGCCGTCGATCGGCCTGCACCAGCGCGACAACCAGCGCCTGCTCGGCACGCTGATCCACCTGCGCGACATCGGCAACACGGTCATCGTCGTCGAGCACGACGAGGAAGCGATCATGGCCGCCGACCACGTCGTCGACCTCGGCCCCGGCGCCGGCGTGCACGGTGGCAAGGTCGTCGCCGAAGGCTCGCCGCAGGACATCATGAAGAACGCGCAGTCGCTGACCGGCCAGTACCTATCCGGCCGGCGCGCGATCGGCGTGCCGGACAAGCGCACGCCGCTGGACAAGAAACGGCAGCTGGAAATCAGGGGCGCCACCGGCAACAACCTTAAATCCGTCGACGTGGCGATCCCGCTCGGCCTGATGACCTGCGTCACCGGCGTCTCAGGCTCCGGCAAGTCGACGCTGGTGAACGACACGCTGTACAAAGCGGTTGCCGAGGAGTTGAACCGCACCAGCAAGAACCCGGCGCCGTACAAAAAGATTCTCGGCCTCGACCACGTCGACCGCGTCATCGAGATCAGCCAGAGCCCGATCGGCCGCACGCCTCGATCGAACCCGGCGACCTACAGCGGCCTCTTTACGCCGATCCGCGAGCT
>CALKYK010000124.1 GCA_938003715.1 uncultured Gammaproteobacteria bacterium | reverse complement strand
CCGACGATGTTCTTGCCGATATCGTGCACGTCGCCCTTGACGGTCGCCATCACGATCTTGCCGTTCGACTCCTTCGCCCCGCCCTTTTCCTTTTCGATGTAAGGCACCAGGTAGCCCACCGCCTTTTTCATCACGCGCGCGGACTTCACGACCTGTGGCAGGAACATCCGGCAGCCGCCGTACTGGGCGCCGGCGGCGTGCTTGCCGTCCATCAGGGGACCCTCGATGAAGTCCAGCGTCCGTTCCGCGGCCGCGCGCGCCTCTTCGGTGTCATCGATGATGAACTCGTCGATGCCGTTGACGAGGGCATGCGTCAGTCGCTCGGTCACCGGCTTGTCCCGCCACGCCAGGTCTTTTTCCTTGCCCCGCTGCCCGCCGGCCTGGCCCTTGTAGCGTTCGGCGACCTCCAGCAGCCGTTCCGTCGCGTCGTCGCGGCGATTCAGCACCACATCCTCGACCGCGTCGCGCAGGTCCTCCGGCAGGTCCTCGTAGATCGCGAGCTGGCCCGCGTTGACGATGCCCATGTCCATGCCGGCGTGAATCGCGTGGTAGAGAAAGACCGAATGAATCGCCTCACGAACCACGTTGTTGCCGCGGAACGAAAACGACACGTTGCTGACGCCACCGCTGACGAGGACGTGCGGCAGGGATTTCTTGATCTCTCGAGTCGCCTCGATGAAATCCAGGCCGTAGCGGTTGTGCTCCTCGATACCGGTGGCAATTGCGAAAATGTTCGGGTCGAAAATGATGTCGGCGGGGTCGAAGCCGACGACGTCGGTCAGGACTCGATAGGAACGCTTGCAGATCTCGACCTTGCGCTCGACGGAGTCGGCCTGCCCCTTTTCGTCGAACGCCATGACGATGACCGCGGCACCGTAGTCTCGAACGAGCCGCGCCTGGCGGA
Source organism: uncultured Gammaproteobacteria bacterium (assembly GCA_938003715.1). Lineage (GTDB taxonomy): Bacteria > Pseudomonadota > Gammaproteobacteria > Steroidobacterales > Woeseiaceae > SZUA-117. Next base: position 2,987 of record CALKYK010000124.1, on the reverse strand, counting down.
CGAACTCGTCCTCGCCTTCCTTCAGGCTGATCGAGTTGACGACGCCCTTGCCCTGTACGCACTGCAGGCCCGCCTCGATCACGGTCCATTTCGACGAATCGATCATGACCGGGACTCTCGCGACGTCGGGTTCGGAGGCGATCAGGTTCAGGTACGTGACCATCGCCTTTTCGGAATCCAGCATACCCTCGTCCATGTTTACGTCCACGATCTGCGCGCCGTTTTCGACCTGCTGGCGCGCGACCTGGACGGCGTCGCCGTAGTTGCCGGCCTCGATCAGCTTGCGAAAGATCGCCGACCCGGTGACGTTGGAGCGCTCGCCGACGTTGACGAACAGGTCGTCGGGGCCGATGTTGACCGGCTCCAGGCCGGACAGGCGGCAACGCACCTCGACATCCGGGACGGTTCGTGGCGCCTTGCCGCGGATAACCTCGGCCAGCGCCCGGATGTGCGCCGGCGTCGTCCCGCAGCAGCCGCCGACGACGTTGACCAGCCCGCTGTCGACGAATTCGCCGACGACGCTCGCCATGTGCTCCGGAGTTTCGTCGTACTCGCCGAACTCGTTCGGCAAGCCGGCGTTCGGGTGCGCGCTGACGCGGGTGTCGGCGACCCGTGACAGCTCGGCGACGTAGGGACGCAGGTCCTCGGCGCCGAGCGCGCAGTTGAGCCCGACCAGGAACGGGTCCGCATGGCGAACGGAATTCCAGAACGCTTCCGTCGTCTGCCCCGACAGCGTGCGTCCGGACGCATCGGTGATCGTGCCAGAAATCATCACCGGCAGCGTCGTACCCGTCGCTTCGAAGCTGCGCCGGATCGCAAAGATGGCGGCCTTCGCGTTCAGCGTGTCGAAGATCGTTTCGACCATCAGGAAATCGACGCCGCCGTCGATCAGCGCGGTGGCCGCGTCCTGGTAGGTTTCGGCCAGTTCGCGGAACGTGATGTTGCGAAAACCGGGGTCGTTGACGTCCGGCGAAATCGAGGCGGTCCGGTTTGCAGGGCCGAGCACGCCGGCGACGAAGCGTGGCTGGCCGGTCCTGCCTGCGTGCTCGTCAGCTACCTTGCGCGCGAGCGTGGCGGCCGCCGCATTCAGCTCGGCCACGAGCGACTCCATGCCGTAGTCGCTCATCGACGGTGCGTTCGAATTGAACGTGTTCGTTTCGATGATGTCGGCGCCGGCCTCGAGAAACTGCGTGTGTATGCCGGCGATGAGGTCGGGTCGGGTCAGCGTCAGCAGGTCATTGTTGCCCTTCAGGTCGGTCGGCCAGTCTGCGAATCGCTTGCCGCGATAGCCCGCCTCGTCGAGACCGTAGCCCTGGATCATCGTGCCCATGGCACCGTCGAGCAGCAGGATTCGTTCGCCGAGTAGTGTTTTCAGTGTGTCGATGCGTTCAGGTCGTTCCATGACTTGTCCTCAGGCAGCCGCCTGCTGCGGCCGCACGCCAATGGCGTGGCATATCGCGTAGGTCAGTTCGTAGCGGTTGAGTGTGTAGAAGTGAAATTCGTTGACGCCCTCGCGCTTTAGCCGCGCGACCTGTTCGATCGCGACGCTGGCCGCGATCAGCTTGCGCGTCTCGGGATCGTCCTCGAGACCGTCGAAGCGATCGCGCAGCCAGTCCGGCACGCTCGCGCCGCACTGGTCGGCGAATTTCTGCAGCTGCGGGAATCGCGTGATCGGCAGGATTCCCGGTACGATCTGCGAATCGATGCCGGCTTTCGCGCAACGCTCGCGAAATTCCAGGTAGGTGCCCACATTGAAAAAGAACTGCGTGATCGCCCGCGATGCGCCCGCGTCGAGTTTGCGCTTCAGGTTGTCCAGGTCGAACACGGCGTCGGGCGCTTCCGGGTGTACCTCTGGGTACGCCGCTACCGAGATGTCGAAGTCGGCAATGCGCCGCAGCCCCGCGACGAGATCGGTCGCGTAGGCGTAGCCGTCGGCGTGCGGTTCGTAACCGTTCGCTCCTTTTGGCGGATCGCCGCGCAGAGCAACCAGGTGACGAATCCCCATATCCCAGTACTCGCGCGCGATGTCGTCGATCTCGCCTCGGGACGCGCCGATACAGGTCAGGTGCGGCGCCGCGGTGAGCTCGGTTTCGCGACGAATGCGCGCCACCGCGTTGTGTGTGCGTTCGCGGGTGGAACCATCGGCCCCGTAGGTTACGGAAACGAAACGCGGTGCAAGCACGGCCAGGTGCTCTATCGAATCCCAGAGCGTTTTCTCCATCGCCTCGCTGCCGGGCGGGAAAAACTCGAAGGACACTTCGATCTGCATTGCCGACGTTGGGACTTCCATGCTGCTCCTCATGCCGCCGCGTCGCGGGAGTCGGCAGCCGTCGCCACGGACACCAGCCACGCCGGCTGTTTCTTCGGCACCTGGCGCGCCGGCGCCAGCCGCAGGCCCGCCGCCTTGCTCCAGTCCGCAAGCGACTGCTGTATTTCTGCCGCGGCGCGGTCGTGAACCGACTCGACGATGTACAAACGACCGTTCGGCCGCAGCACCCGCCGCGCCTCCTCCAGCGCGCTCACAGGGCGCTTCGCATTGATCAGTACGTCGTCGATGATGATCGTGTGGAACGCATCCTCGTCGAATGGCAGGCGGTACATGTCGCCTTTGCGCAGGCTGCAATTGGGAATGCCGGCGAGCATCAGTTCTGCACGCGCAAGCTGGCGGGCAGTGGCATCGATGTCGACACCGACGGCCCGGTTAGCACGACTCGCAAGCAGCTTCAGCAATGCGCCGCGACCGCAGCCAATGTCCAGCAGGTCGCCGACGTGGGTGGTGACCGTCAGGTCGAGAATTGCCCTGTGCAGCGCCCGGGCGGCGACGTCATCACCGGCAGGCGCGGCGGTGACGCGCTGACCGCGCCCGTAGCGCAGGCGCACCAGCGTGCGGAATCCCGAGAGCCCGAGTCCGAGCGCGATGCGCAGCGGCGCGGGCAGCGCGTTCAGCTGCCCCTGCACGAAGACGGCGCTGCGGTGCGCGGCCTCCG
>CALKYK010000123.1 GCA_938003715.1 uncultured Gammaproteobacteria bacterium | reverse complement strand
GCAGCCGTGGCCGGTCGACATGAACTACAACAACGAGCAGCACCGCTTCGGCCAGGTGGCGCGGCAGTGGCAGCTGGTGGCGGGGCGCGGATCCGAGAAATGGAATGCGCTTCTCGAGGAGTTCCTGGCGCTGGACTTCACCCTCGACCCGACGTTCACGATCTATTCCGCCGGTCGCGACGTGATGCGCGCGCGCAACGCCGACTGGCACGAACGGTACACGCTGCCGACGCAGTGGGATTTCTACACGCCGAACCGTGAGAGCCACGGTGCCTACTGGTTCTACTGGACGACGGAAGACGAGGTGGCGTGGAAGAATTTCTACCGCGTCTGGATGCAGTTCGTGAACGACTACAAGAACCGCGGCGGGCGGGTCACGGTCGGCTCGGATTCCGGCTTCATCTACCAGCTGTACGGCTTTGGCACGATTCTCGAACTGGAGATGTTCCAGGAAGCCGGATTCCATCCGCTGGAAGTCATTCGCTCCGCCACGATGTACGGCGCGCAGGCGCTGCACAACCCGAAAGGCCAGGAAATACAGTTCGGTGTCGTGCGGCCCGGGCTGCTCGCCGACCTCGTCATCATCGACGAAAACCCGGTTGCGAACCTGAAGGTGCTGTATGGTACCGGCGCGGTGCGTCTCAACGACGAGTCCGGGCAGCCGGAACGCGTCGGCGGCGTGCGCTACACGATCAAGGACGGCATCGTGTACGACGCGAAGGCGTTGCTCGAAGACGTGGCGGAAATGGTCGAGGCACAGAAGGCGGAACTCGGCGAGCTGCACCGGTACTGAGCCCCATGCAATCCGTCATCTCGGTCGACAACCTGTCGAAGGTCTACACCGGCGGCTTCGAAGCGCTGAAGTCGGTGAGCCTCGAAATCGACGAGGGCGAGATCTTCGCGCTACTCGGGCCGAACGGCGCCGGCAAGACGACACTGATCAACATCATCTGCGGCATCGTCAACAAGACCGCCGGCACCGTGCGAGTCAACGGCCACGACAACGAGAGCGAGTATCGCAAGGCGCGCGCGGCGATCGGGCTGGTGCCGCAGGAACTGTCGACCGACACGTTCGAGACCGTCTGGTCGACGGTCCGCTTCAGCCGCGGCCTGTTCGGCTGTCCGCCCGATGCCTCGCACCTCGAGCGGGTGCTGAAGCAGCTGTCGCTGTGGGACAAAAAAGACAACGTAATCATGACGTTGTCGGGCGGCATGAAGCGCCGCGTGCTGATCGCCAAGGCGCTCGCGCACGAGCCGAAAATTCTTTTCCTGGACGAGCCTACCGCCGGCGTCGACGTCGAGCTGCGGCAGGCGATGTGGCAGGTGGTCCGTGACCTGCGTGCCGCGGGCGTGACCATCATTCTCACAACGCACTACATCGAAGAGGCCGAGCAGATGGCGGACCGCATCGGCGTCATCAACCACGGCGAAATCATCCTCGTGCAGGAAAAGGCACGTCTGATGCGCGAGCTCGGCAAGAAGCAGCTGACCCTCGACCTCGATGAGGCGCTGCCGGAAATCCCGTCGTCGCTTGCGTCATTCCATCTCGAATACGGCACTTCGCAGCGCCAGCTCGTTTACAACTACGACACGCAGGCTGAACACACCGGCATCACAGCCTTGCTGGCGGCACTCAGCGACGCCGGCATCCGCTTCCATGACGTCAATACGACGCAGAGTTCGCTCGAGGAGATTTTCGTCGAGCTCGTGAAGAAGGTGCAATGAACTGGCACGGCATCGTTGCGATTTATCGCTTCGAAATGGCGCGCTGGGGGCGGACGCTTTTCCAGAGCATCGTATCGCCCGTGATCTCGACGTCGCTGTATTTCGTGGTATTCGGTGCAGCGATCGGCTCGCGCATCACCGAGATCGACGGCGTGAGCTACGGCGCCTTCATCGTACCGGGACTGATCATGCTTTCGCTGCTGACCGAGAGCATCTCGAATGCGTCGTTCGGCATCTATTTTCCGCGTTACGCCGGTGCGATATATGAAATCCTGTCTGCGCCCATTTCGTATGTCGAGGCCGTACTGGGCTACGTCGGAGCAGCGGCGACGAAGTCGATCATAATCGGCCTGATCATCCTTGCCACGGCGAACCTGTTTGTCGATCTGCACATCATGCACCCGGTCTGGATGCTGGGGTTCCTGGTCCTGACTTCGGTGACGTTCAGCCTGTTTGGATTCATTTTGGGAATCTGGGCCGACAACTGGGAAAAACTGGCCGTGGTGCCCACGTTGATCATTACCCCTCTTGCCTTTCTCGGGGGCCGTTTCTACTCGATCAGCATGCTGCCGGAAACTTGGCAAACCGTGACCCTGTTCAATCCCGTCGTGTACCTGATCAGCGGATTTCGCTGGAGTTTCTACGAAAACGCCGACGTCGCCGTGGGCCTGAGCCTGGGTGCAACCGTCGGCTTTCTCGTCGTCTGCCTGGTCGCCGTATGGTGGATATTCAAGACCGGCTACCGGCTTCGACAGTAAGCGGATCAGCCAAGTAACGAGGGATTCAGCTGCCAGAGCGTGAAGTTCAGGCCGGCTGCGAAGCCGACCCAAAGCAGGTACGGCACCAGCAACACACCCGCGAGCGGGCGCACACGCCAGAATGCGAGGAGCGTGGCGAGGATCAGAAACCATAGCACCACCACGTCCGCCAGTGCTGCTGCGCCGAGTTGCCAGGCGAAAAAGAGCCAGCTCCACAGGGCATTTACGCCAAGCTGCACGAGAAAAAGCACGAGCGCGGTACGATTGGCGCGAAACCCGCCGCTACGCCACACGAACCACGCAGCGATCGCCATCAAGGCGTACAGCGCCGTCCAGACCGGTCCGAAAATCCAGGCTGGCGGTGACCAGGCGGGCCGAACCAGCTCTGCATAAAACTCGTCGGCGGCGATCGATGCCCTGGCGCCGACCGCGGACGCGGCG
>CALKYK010000122.1 GCA_938003715.1 uncultured Gammaproteobacteria bacterium | reverse complement strand
CAGCGGACTTCCATGATCGACAACGCGACGTCCGGCGCGGCCACGCGCAGGTCCGCGCCGGCGGCAATCTGCAGTCCGGCACCGAAGACGGTGCCCCGCAGGGCGGCAATCACCGGAACCGGCAGCTCGCGCCAGGCGAGCGCCGCGGCCTGGAAAAAATTCGCGGTCGAGCCCGGCCGGGGTGCCATCCGGTCGCCGGCCGTACCCGCGATGCCGGCACCCTGGAACACGCTGATGTCGATACCCGCACAGAAGTGCGCGCCTTCGCCGGTGAGCACCACGCAACGCAATGATTTATCGTCGCGAAGTCGGTCGGCGGTTTCGATGATGGCTTCGAACATCGCCTCGTCGACCGCGTTGCGCTTCGCCGCGCGATCGAGCGTAACCATAGCGACGTGCGCGTCGAATTCGATCCTGATCCGGTCCGTCATGTTTCGCTCCGCCGAAAAGTGGCGCCGAGTCTACCAGCGGTGCGATAACGGAGTAAGATGCCGCCGAAGTGCCAACCCGGTCAGGGACAGCATGCGAATACGTCAACGAATCATCGTCGCGATACTGCTGTGGGTGTCTGCCGCCGCAGCGCAGGACGGGGCGCCGCTGTCGACATCGCAGAGCTACGAGCTGGACCCCGCCGAAAGCGGCTTTTACGTGCTCGTATTTCGCGGCGGCCTGCTGGCGGGCCTCGGCCACAATCACGTCGTGTCACTGCCGTCGATCCGTGGCCGCGTGTCTGTCGATCCCGCGACGCGGACGCTCGACCTGTTACTCAGCCTTCCCGTGCACGATTTCGTCATCGATGATCCGGTACTGCGCGCCGCCGAAGGCAGGCGTTTCGAGGACGAGATACCCGGAGACGCGCGCGCCGGGACGCGGGACAACCTGCTGGGCCCGCGATTGCTCGATGCAGATGCGTACCCCAACATCAATGTACGCGCACGGAGCTACCGGGGCGAACTGCCCGACGTCGTCGTGGAAGCGACCGTCGAGGTGCGAGGGGTCGAGCACCGCGTCGATTTTCCGCTGTCCATTACGCTCGATACAGAGCGATTCGAGGCGAGCGGAGAACTGGAGCTGCGTCACGAAGACATCGGGCTGCGCCCTTTCCGCGCGGCACTCGGCACACTGCGGGTTCGCAACGAGATGGTGCTGCGCTACGAATTCGCGGCCAACGCGTCCGACTGAAAGCGCTCAGTCGGCCAGTTCGCACAGTCCGCAGTCGAGCACGACGACATTGCGCGCCGCGACGCTGCAGCGGAACAGGATCCGGTTGCCGTCCTGCCACATCTCCGTCGTAATGACGTCGCCGGGATAGACCGGCTTTCGAAAGCGGGCGTCGAAACGCCGGATCAACGTAAAGTCGTAGTCGCAGACGGTCCTGAGTACGGCGTGGCAGGCGACGCCGTAGGTACAGCGACCGTGCAGGATCGGCGCATCGAAGCCCGCCTCGCGTGCGGTCAATGCATCGACGTGCAGCGGGTTGTAGTCCCCCGACAGCCGGAACAACAGCGCCTGGTCGTGTCGAACCGGCAGGTCGCAGACCAGGTCCGGGTCTCGGCGCGGCGTTCTGACGACTTCGCGCGGCGCCGGCGGTGCCCCGCCGAATCCGCCGTCGCCACGCGCGATGACGGTGTTCTCCAGCGTGCAGATCGCGACGTCGTCGCGCAGCCGACGTACGTCCGCGGAGACGCAGATCTCGGCGCCGCGATCGCTGCCACGATCGTAGAGCGCGGTCACGCGCTGGCTGACCTTGAGCTCCGCGGCGGGCGGCAACGGCCGGTACAGGGTCAGCCCCTGGCGCCGGTGCAGCACCAGCTTTGCATTCAGGCCGCAGTCGTCGAGCAGGGTCGGTGGCACCAGCATGCTGGCAAATGTCGGCAGCGTGTGCAGGCCGCGCAGCTCGCTGACGAAGCGGAGTTCGCGGGACTCGTCCGGGTCGCGACCGAGGCCGACGCCGAGTGCGTACAGAATCGCATCGCGCTCGACGTAACGTACGGGCACGTCACTCGATTCGACGTTCTCCAGCTGCTGCGGATCAAAGCTCATGGTCGGACGCCGCTGCGTCTCCGGCGGGCGCGCAAAGGCGACGATTGTAGAGGCATTGGCTACGCCCGGATACCGTTCCCGCCGATGCGCGCGTGAGGCCGCGCTTGCAAGGCGGGGAATGGCGCAGGATGATCGTGATATGGAGCGCAACGAATCGATCACGCTGCGCGCAGCGCATGCGACCGAAGCCGCAGCGATCGCGGCGATGTCGCGTCTGCAAGTCGAATACGGACTCCGCTGGCGCTGGACGCCGGCGCGCGTGCGGCAGTCGATTCGCGATCGCGAAACCATGGTGCTGGTCGCAAGCATGGACGGTGTCATCGAGGGATTCGCGATCATGAAGTTTCGCGACAGCTCGGCGCACCTGATGCTGCTGGCGGTCGCACCCGGTTCACGACGCGCCGGCATCGGCACAGCGCTGCTTCGCTGGCTCGAATCGTCATGCCGTACCGCCGGTATCTTCCGCGTTCGCCTGGAAGTCCGAGCCGGCAACCTCGATGCGCGCCGCTTCTACAGGCGCCGCGGCTACCGGGTCGTTGGCCAGATTGCGGGCTATTACGATCGGCGCGAGGCGGCGACCGTCATGGTCGCGGACCTGCGCTGCGGTGCAAACAACGCGACGCAGATCGAATAGAAAATTCCGCGCGACCAGCGCTAACCGTGCTTCGTCGCGTATTCCCAGCCGAGCGTTGCGAGCGGCCTGACCGCGTCGGCGGCGCGCGCGGCGTGGACGCTGGCCGCGGTGCCGTCCCGGACGCGCCCGGCGATGCCCTGCAGGATCGCCGCGAGGCGGAAGAAGTTGTACGCCGAGTAGAAATTGCGGTGCGGAATGCCGTCGTCGCGGCCGGTGCGCCGGCAGTAGGCCTCGACGTACTCGTCTTCGGACGGGATGCCCAGCGCGGCGAGATCTTTGCCACGCAGCCCGGTGCTGCCGATGCCGATCTCCGGCATCTGCCAGGCCATCAGGTGGTAGGTGAAATCGCCGAGCGGATGACCGATCGTCGACAGCTCCCAGTCGAGCACCGCGATAATGCGCGGCTCGCTCGGGTGAAAGATGACGTTGTCCAGGCGGAAGTCGCCGTGCACGACCGCCGCCGAGTCGTCGTCGGGAATGTGCTGCGGCAGCCACTCGATCAGCGCATTCATTTCTTCGATCTGCTGCGTTTCCGATGCTTCGTACTGCCCCGACCAGCGCGAGATCTGTCGAGCGAAGTAGTTGCCCGGCTTGCCGAAGTCCGTGAGGCCCAGCCCCTCGACGTCGAAGTTGTGCAGGTCGGCGATGGTCCTGTTCGCGTGCTCGTAAAGGGCCGCGCGTTCTTCGGGATCGAGTTCCGGCAGGTCGAGATTCCAGAAAATCCTGCCCTCGACGAAATCCATGACGAAAAACATCGTGCCGACGATCTCCTCGTCGTCGCAGAGCAGGTGCGTGCGCGGCACCGGAAAACCGGCGGCATGGAGCGCGCTGATCACGCGATACTCGCGATCGACCGCATGCGCGGACTTCAGCAGTTTCCCGGGCGGCTTGCGCCGCAGCACGTAGCGACCGGACGCCGCCTCGATCAAATAGGTCGGGTTCGACTGCCCGCCGCGGAACTGGCGCACCTCGATCGGCCCGCGAAAGCCGTCGATGTTCGCGGCGAGATAATCGCCCAGCCGATCGGCATCGAACGCGTGCGCTTCCAGTACGTCGCGCGTGCCCGAGAACTGCGCCTGGCGGTCGGTCATCTCGGTTCGACGAAAAAGTCCGGGAGCAGCTCGGCGGCCGGATCGACCGCGTACCCGGAGAGGTCGGTGATGCCCGCGCTCTCGAGTGTTTCGTCGTCGATGCAAAAATTGCCGGTGAACTCGCGGCTCGGCTTCGTCAGTATCACGTGTGCCGCATCGGCCATGATCTCCGGCTTCCGCGAGCGGCGGATCATATCGTCACCGCCGAGCAGGTTCTTCACGGCCGCCGTGGCGATGGCGGTGCGCGGCCAGAGCGCGTTCACGGCGATGCCCTGCTCGCGAAATTCGCCGGCCATGCCCAGCACGCACATGCTCATGCCGTACTTCGCCATCGAATACGCAACGTGGCCCTTGAACCATTTCTCGAGCATGTTGAGCGGTGGCGACAGGTTCAGGATGTGCGGGTTGTCGGATTCCAGCAGGTGCGGCACGCAGGTTTTCGATACAAGGAACGTGCCGCGCGCGTTGACCTGGTGCATCAGGTCGAAGCGGTGCATCGGCGTGGCCGGCGTCGGCGTCAGCGAAATCGCGCTGGCGTTGTTGACGCAGATATCGATGCCCCCGAACGCTTCGACGCCGGCCGCCACGGCCGCCTGCACCGCCTTGTCGTCGCGGATGTCGCACACGACGGGCAGCGCCTTGCCCCCCGCCGCCTCGATTTCCTCGGCCGCGGTGTAAATCGTTCCCGGCAGCTTCGGATGCGGTTCCGCGGTCTTGGCCGCGATGACGATGTTTGCGCCGTCCGCCGCGGCGCGCATTGCGATCGCAAGGCCGATGCCGCGACTGCCGCCGGTGATGAAAAGTGTCCTGCCGTCGAGATCAGCCATTTTTTTCGCCTCACATTCTGAAAATGCCGTACGGCGCTTCCGGTTCGCGCGGCCGGTTCATCGCGATCGAGATCGCCTGGCCCAGCACGCCACGCGTCTCGACCGGATCGATGACGCCGTCGTCCCATAGTCGCGCGCTGGCATAGTACGGGTGTCCCTGCTTCTCGTACTGGCGCTTGATGCGGCGCTCGTAGTTGAGCTTGTCCTTGTCCGTCCAGGATTCGCCGCGCGCCTGCATGCCTTCGCCCTTGACGGTCGACAATACCAGCGCCGCCTGTTCGCCGCCCATGACCGATATGCGCGCGTTCGGCCACATCCACATGAAGCGTGGATTGTAGGCCCGGCCGCACATCGCATAGTTTCCGGCGCCGAACGAGCCGCCGATGATCACGGTGAATTTCGGTACCGTCGCGGTGGCGACGGCGTTGACCATCTTCGCGCCATCCTTCGCGATGCCTCCGTGCTCGTACTTGCGGCCGACCATGAACCCGGTGATGTTCTGCAGGAAGATCAGCGGCACGCCGCGGCGATTGCATAGCTGGATGAAGTGCGCGCCCTTCTGCGCCGATTCGGAAAACAGGATGCCGTTGTTGGCCAGGATGCCGACCGGGTAGCCGTAGATGTGCGCAAAGCCGCAGACCAGCGTCGGGCCGTACAGCTGCTTGAATTCCTGGAACTCGGAGCCGTCGACGATGCGTGCGACGGCCTCGCGCACGTCGTAGGGATAGCGAAACTCGCGCGACACGACACCGTACAGCTCCTCCGCCGGGTACGCGGGCTCCTTCGGCTCGCGCACCGCGAGCGACTCGGGCTTGCGGCGGTTCAGGTTCGAGATCGCCTCCCGCACCATGCCGAGCGCTTCACTGTCGTCGCCTGCCAGATAATCCGTGACGCCCGAAATGCGCGAGTGCACGTCGCCGCCGCCCAGCGTCTCCGCGTCGACGACCTCGCCGGTGGCTGCCTTCACCAGCGGCGGACCACCGAGGAAGATCGTGCCCTGCTTGCGCACGATGATCGACTCGTCGCACATGGCCGGAACGTATGCGCCGCCGGCGGTGCACGAACCGAGCACCGCGGCGATCTGCGGAATGCCCATTGCCGAGAGCCGCGCCTGGTTGTAGAAGATGCGCCCGAAGTGGTCGCGGTCCGGGAACACCTCGTCCTGCATCGGCAGGAACGCGCCGCCCGAATCGACGAGGTAGATGCATGGCAGGTGATTCTGCGCCGCAATGTCCTGCGCACGCAGGTGCTTCTTGACGGTCAGCGGGTAGTAGGTTCCGCCTTTCACCGTTGCGTCGTTGGCGACGATCATGCAGTCGACGCCGCTGCCCTGCGCGATGCCGGTAATCAGTCCCGCCGCGGGGACCTCGTCGTCATAGAGCCCGTGCGCCGCCAGCTGCCCGATCTCGAGGAACGGCGCACCCTTGTCGACGAGGGTGCGAATGCGATCGCGTGGCAACAGCTTGCCGCGGGCGATGTGCTTGTCGCGGGCGCGCTTGCTGCCGCCGGCCGAGACGGTCTTGCGGACCTCGGCAAGCGCTGCGGCGAGCTGCCGGTTGGCTGCGTCGTTCTTTGCGAATTCCGTCGAGTCGGTTTTTATTTTGCTTTTGATGGTCGGCATCGGCCGGTATTGCAGAGCAGTCGCTAGCCCGTTGCGGTGTAGAGCTCCCGGCCGATAAGCATACGACGAATTTCGCTGGTGCCGGCACCGATTTCATAGAGTTTCGCGTCGCGGAGCAGACGGCCTGATGGAAATTCGTTGATGTAGCCGTTGCCGCCCAGCGCCTGGATCGCCTGACCGGCCATCCAGGTGGCCCGCTCAGCCGCGAGCAGGATGCAGGCCGCGGCATCGAAACGCGTGGTATTTCCACGGTCCGCGGCCTCTGCCACCTTGTAGACGTAGGCGCGGCACGAATTCATCGTGGTGTACATGTCGGCGATCTTGCCCTGCATCAGCTGAAACGTGCCGATCGGCTTGCCGAACTGCTTGCGCTCGTGGACATATGGCATTACGAGGTCGAACGCCGCGCGCATGATGCCGAGCGGCCCGGCGGCGAGTACGAGGCGTTCGTAATCGAGGCCGCTCATCAGGATCGCCGCTCCCTTGCCTTCGTCGCCGAGCAGGTTTTCGGCCGGCACCCGGCAGTCCCGCAGTACGATCTCGCCGGTATCCGACCCGCGCATGCCTAGCTTGTCCAGCTTCTGCGCCGTGTCGTAGCCCGGCCGGTCGCGCTCGACGATGAATGCGCTGATGCGGTTCGTATTGCCGGCACGGGCCTCGGTGACTGCGTAAACGATCGAGATGTCGGCTTCCGGCGCGTTCGTTATCACCCTCTTGTGGCCGTTCAGGACCCAGTCGTCGCCGTCGCGTACCGCGGTTGTACTAATGCCCATGACGTCCGAGCCGGAACCCGGCTCGCTCATCGCGAGCGCGCCGACGTGTTCGCCGGCAATCAGCGCGGGCAGGTATTTGCGTTTTTGCTCATCGTTACCCCAGCGGCGCAGCTGGTTGACGCATAAATTGGAATGCGCACCGTAGGACAGACCGACGGACGCCGACGCGCGACTGATTTCCTCCATCGCGACGACGTGCGCGAGATAGCCGAGCCCGGCCCCGCCGAACTCTTCCTCGACGGTAATGCCGAGCAGGCCCATCGCGCCCAGTTCCGGCCAGAGGTCGCGCGGAAACTGATTCGAGGCGTCGATGTCCGCCGCGCGTGGCGCAATGCGATCCGCGGCAAACTCCGCGACCGAATCGCGCAGCATGTCGATGTCACTGCCAAGACCGAAGTCGAAGTCGAACATGGAATTACCGCATTTCGTCGAGACGCGCGATGATCGCGCGCGCCGGTACCGGGCGGAATACCATTGCGACGGTACGCTTTTAATCCCTTGTTTTTATGGATATTTTAGAGAGTTGCGAGGTCGTCGATCAACAGCGAAAAAAGCTCGAACTGGGAGCTGATGCCGAGCTTCGCGAACAGGTTGCGCTTGTGCACCATCACGGTGCCCGGGGCAATGCCGAGTTCGCGGGCCACCGATTTCGACGAATGACCGCGCAGCAATAGCTGGCTGATCTGGCGTTCGCGTCGCGTCAGCTGCGAGCGGCCGAAATTTTCGAAGCATTCGGTCAGCCGCTTGTGCACATCATCCGCGCCGCGCCGGTTGCCTGTTTTCGCCACCCACGCTTCCCAGATGCGCGCAAGGCTCGCGTGCACGATCGGCGCCATCAGTTCGAGCCGCCGCAATTCGGCTTTCGAAAAGCGCCGGCTGCGGCGGCCGACGACCAGTACGACCGTCGTGCGGCTGGCGACCACCGGCACCAGGTAATCCATCTCGTCCTGCAGGTGGGTTCGCTCGCAGTACTGCCGGTAGTATTCGCTGGAGCGGAATCGATCGGGCTGCTGGTCGCGAAACCGGCACAGCGCAGGACTGCGGCAGTCCCTCGCGAGCTGATACAGCGGATCCAGCAGGTACGGGCCATCGAGATAACGCTCGACGTAGTGCCTGCGACCCGCAGGTTCCAGCGTGTGATGCAGCACATCGGGGCGTGCGTCTTTGTGAAACGCCAGCAGGCAGGTACCCTCGTGCTCGACGACCGCTTCGACCGCGGCGGTCAGGCCCTCGGCGACGGCCTTGCCGCTGTCGCCGGAGACGATTCCGGCAACCGCGCGATGCCACGCCGGCGTTTCGAACTTGCCGGGCACCGCTCGTCAGTCAGGCGGCTGGAAGATTGCCGCCACCGCGCCGGTCGGGTCTTCGATAACGGCAAAGCGACCACCGGCCATCGGCTTCGGCCCGACCAGCACGATGCCGCCCTCCGCGCTGCAGACCTCGGCGCTCGCGTCGCAATCGGCGACCACGATGTAGATCAGCCACTGCGGCGGCAGGTCCGCGTTGCCGCCACGCGCATGGCAAATGCCGGCCGCGGGCGTACCGTCGGCCGGCATCGTCATGTTGAAGTCCGCGTAGTCGCCCATGCTGACGTCCTCGGGCTTCCAGCCCGTGACCTTCGCGTAGAAGTCGCGTAAGCGTGGTGCGTCCTCGACGGTGATGTCTATCCAGCCGATCTTGCCGATGTCCTGTTTCATGCATTTTCTCCAGCCGTCGGCGCTGCACCGCCGCTCGTTCGCTCGGCGCCGCTGTCGCGAAAACCCTTTATGGTGCGTTCCGTCAGAATGACGTCAGGAACGATGCGGCGTTTCCGCCGTAGACTTCCGCACGCTGCGCCGCCGCGAGGAATTCCCTGCCGCTCGGCTCGTCGCCTTCGTGGTTTCCGACGATGCGGCGCACACGCTGCTTGTGGAAGATTTTCGCCTGCGCTGCGAACGGAATGACCGTCGCGGGATCGTCGCCGAACATCTCCCTGTGCCGGGCGGGCAACCGGTACCAGGGGACGTTCATGTCCGCGTGGTGCGCGTTGTGAAAACCGAAATTCAGCGTCAGCCAGTTGAGCCATTCGAAGCGCAGCGAATGCGGGTTGCTGAACGTGTGCTCCTGTTCCCATTCGGTATCTCCCTTGCGCGGCGGCGGCTCGAAGTCAAACAGAGTCAGGCTGTACGGATAGTCGTGCTGCACGCTGTCCATGAATCGCAGGACAGTCAGCATGACCAGGTACGCGATCACGTACAGCAGCGCTACCTTCGGGAACCAGACAACCAGCGCGACGAACAGCGCGACACGCACGACGAGGACCGCGACGTTGCGCCGTCTCTGCGAGCGCCGCTGCGGGATGACGAACGACGTCAGCGCCATGATGCCGTGCATGATGAGCTCGTGTGCCGGAATGTAGAGCCATTCGAGTGCACGCGTGATGCGGAGTACGCGCGGGTGCTCCGCAAAAAATCTTTCGTAGTCGAACCAGACGACGTCGTCGTTGTCGACGTGGTGCCGAAAATGTTTGTAACGGATGTCCTCGAACCTGCCGTAAGCGCTGCCGGCCAGCCAGCTCATGACGCGACCGAGTTTCTCGTTGTCCCGGCGGCGGGTGAAGACGAGATTGTGACCCGCCTCATGCACCAGGTAAGCAGCAATGATCATCGCGTGTGCCAGCAAGAGCATTGCCGCGAGATTGACCGCCGGGTGGGCGGCGAACAGGCCCGCGAAGCCGGCACCGTAGCCGAGTGACGCATAGGCAATCGCGGCGCCGTTGTAGCGTCGTCCGGCGGCTTCCCTGAATGCTGGAACGATGGTCATTATTCCTTCAAATACAATGGCTTATTTTTCTCCGCGCCCGATCGTCTGCAGTATCGATCCGCACCCGCCGCACACATCCTGGCGCGTGAGCGGCAGGCGGCGCTGCCGTTTTGGCAATGCCCCGCGGGACTGATAGCATAGCGCGCCATTCGACTCGCTGCCGCCGCAATATGGACTTCAAGAACAAGGTCGTCATCGTCACCGGCGCGGCACGCGGACTCGGCCGCGAATATGCGGTGCAGTTTGCACGTCTCGGCGCCAGCGTCGTCGTCAGTGACCTGCGCGACTGCAGCGAAACGCTGGCGATGATCGAGTCGGAAGGCGCGAGCGGCCTCGCACTGTCCTGTGACGTCACCGACGCGACCAGCACCAGCGAACTCGCGTCCCGCGCGAACGAAGCATTCGGTCGCATCGACGTACTCGTCAACAACGCGGCGCTATACGGCAGCCTGCATTTCCTGCCTTTTGACCAGCTCGACGAAGGCGAGTGGGACGCGACGATGAACGTCAACGTCAAGGGCATCTGGCACTGCTGCAAGGCGGTGGTACCGACGATGCGCGAGCAGGGCGGTGGCTCGATCGTCAATATCAGTTCGCTCGCTGCAACGTACGGCATGCCGAACGGCCTGCACTACACGACGTCCAAAGCCGCGGTGATCGGCGCGACCAGGGGCCTTGCCCGCGAAGTCGGGCGCTTCGGCATCCGTGTCAACGCGGTGGCGCCGAACGTCGTGAATACCGACGCGACCAGCGAGGTATTTCGCGACAAGCGCGACAAGATCGTCGAGGTGACGATGGCGCAGCAGGCGATTCGCCAACCGCTGGAGACGCAGGACATCGTCGGTGCGGTGCTGTTCCTCGCCGGCGACGGAAGCAAGCTGATCACCGGGCAGACGCTGATGGTGGACGGCGGCACGGTATTTCTCTGACATCCCCTGAGACTCCAAAAGGACTGCACACCGCATGAAACTGGTTACCGCAATCGTCAAGCCGTTTCGCCTCGACGACGTAAGGAATGCGCTCAGCGAGGTGGGCGTCCAGGGAATGACCGTGACCGAGGTCAAGGGCTTCGGCCGCCAGCGTGGACACACCGAGCTGTATCGCGGCGCCGAGTACGTCGTCGATTTCCTGCCG
>CALKYK010000121.1 GCA_938003715.1 uncultured Gammaproteobacteria bacterium | reverse complement strand
CGTCGCACGGCGGACGCGCTATGTCGCAGGCGTATCGAAGCAGGGCGGCGGCGCCAACAACCAGCTCGAAACGACCACTGACGGCCAGCGCCTGCGCGATGCGGGAATCCTCTATGCGCCCGATTACGTGATCAACGGCGGCGGCATCATCAATGTTGCCAGCGAATATTACGGCGACGCAGACGACGCCGAGGTCATGCGCCGGGTCGCCGCGATCGGTCCGCGGCTGACGAAGATATTCGAAGAAGCGGAAAAGACCGGCAAACCGACAAACATCGTTGCCGATGCCCAGGCAAGGCGCCTCATCGACGTCGGTCGCGAGCGTATTACGTCAGCTGCCTGACGACACCGAGCAGCTTTTGCGGGTCGGGGCGGTCCGCGATGAATCGCGAAACCTCCGAAAATCGTATCGTCAGCGACGCGTCGGTAACCAGCGACGCGGGCCAGATCGTGTCCTCGCCGAATTCCTCGCGATGCTTGGTCGGGATGCCTCCCTCGAGGAACAGGCCGAGTTCCTTGACGACGTCGAATCCCTCGTCGAGCCAGAATTCGAAATCCACGCCGAACATGTCGGCGACGCGTCGCGTCGTGTCCAGCGGCTGGGTAGTGATCAGCACCAGGCGCGCACCGGTATCGGTGATGTCCTTGTAATGCTTCGTCAGGTTCTCGACCTGGCGCGAGCAAAACGGGCACCAGGTTCCGCGCACGAACAGCAGCACCGCGGGTGCGCCTTCGAGCTCGCGCGACGATCGCCGCTCGCCGTTTTCGTCCACGGCCTCGAAACGCGGCAGTGTGCGGCCGGGTGAGAGGCCGTCGGGTACCTGGCGACCGCGGATACGGTCCTTGAGCGCAAAGGCGACGAACGCCAGGCCGGCCAGGACGACCAGGATTATCAGTACTACGTTCACGGTGGTGTTCCGTTCGATGTGACCAGCACCAGTTTGCCCATGTGGCGGCTGCTCTCCATCAGCGTGTGTGCGTCGCGCGCGTCGGCAAGCGCGAACGTTCGGTCGATGACGGGACGTACCTTACCCGATTCGATCAGCGGCAGGACATTTTTTTCCAGTGACGCCGCGATCGCAGCTTTTTCGTCGGGCGTGCGCGGCCTGAGCGTCGAGCCGGTCAGCGTCAGGCGATTGCGCAGGACCGGCTGCAGGTCGACTGCGGCCGTCGATCCGCCGAGAAACGCGATCAGCACGTAGCGACCGTCAGGCCGCAGCAGCGACAGGTTTTTCTGCACGTAGTCGCCGGCGACCATGTCGAGCACGACGTCGATGGGGCAATCGCCCAACACTGTTTCGATCGCCGCCTGCCAGTCGCCGGATTTGTAGTTGACGGCGAGGTCGGCGCCGAGCTCGCGACAGAACCGGCACTTTTCGTCGCTGCCGGCGGTCGTGACGACACCCGCCCCGAGCGCTTTGGCGAGCTGGATGGCGGTCGTGCCAATGCCGCTCGAGCCGCCGTGCACCAGCAAGCGTTCTCCGTCAGCAAGGCCGGCGCGAATGAAGACGTTGTACCAGACCGTGAAGAACGTCTCGGGTATCGCGGCTGCGTGTTCGAGCGACAGTGCATCCGGGACGGGCAGGCAGTGACGTTCGTCGACGCGGCAGTATTCGGCATATCCGCCGCCGTGTGCCAGCGCCATCACGCGCGCGCCGAGCGCGAAACGTTTGCTGCCGCGCCCGCAAGCGGCGACCGTGCCCGCAACTTCCAGGCCCGGCAGCGGGTCGGCATCGGGCGGTACCGGGTAGCGGCCGATTCGCTGCAGTACGTCGGGCCGGTTCACGCCGGCGGCGGCGACGGCAACCAGGATCTCGCCGTCGCGTGGTTCAGGCACCGGCAGCGTGACCGGTTCGAGCACTTCGGGACCGCCGGGCGTCCGGATTGCCGTGGCCCGCATCGTTTTCGGCAGCGCCATCTTTGCGGGCCGTTCGTCAGCCGACCATGGCAGCGACGCCGAACAGCGCCGCGTGAAAATAGCGAACGATCCAGAACGCGAGCAGGCCAGCCACGAGAACCAGCGCATCGTTGTAGAGCGGCACGCGACGTTTCGGCTGCGCTGTGCCGCGCGCCGTCGCGGACACGGTGTCGACGATCGCGTACAGGCCGAAGCTGCCGAACAGGAGCAGCGATGCCAGATCGCCGTTCGCGAAGAGATGCGCGAACGACCAGACTGCAACGCCCGCGAGCATCGGGTGCCGCACGACCGAGCGAAAATTGTTCGGCAGATAGGCGGCAGCGAGCAGACAGAAAGAAACCGGCATCAGGAAGTTTGCAAGCACATAGGACCACGCCGACGGCGCGTACACCGGCACGAACGGCGCCTGCGCGTAGCCCGCCACCAGCAGGCCGAAGCCGGCGAGTGACACCAGAGTGAATATGCCCTTGTAGCCGTTCTCGCCGAAGCGCGCCGCGAGGCGGGCTCGCCAAAGCGGACGCATCGGCACGACGTGAATGGCGAAAAACAGCGCGATTCCGAGCAGCAAAATCGTCATAATCGAACCCCCTGTCACAGTATGGGGCGGCATTCATTGCCGAAACAAGCACCGGACACGTTCGGACAGAGACAAGAACAAAAATTGAGCCCGTGAGCGACAACCCGATCATCTGGGCGCCGACAGAAGAGCGAGTCGAAGCGAGCGCGATGTACCGCTTCATGACGGCGCAGGGATTCGACAACTATCCCGACTTCCACGCGTGGTCCGTACGCCATTCGCCGCTGTTCTGGCAGGCGCTGGCCGAGTTTTCCGACGTGCATTTCACGACGCGCGCCGAGCGTATCCTCGATCAGCCGGGAGACTTGACGACGGCGCGGTGGTTTCCCGGCAGCGAACTCAGCTTCGCCGAACACGTGCTCCGCACGACGGGGGATCGCACCGCCATTATCTTCCGCGGCGAAAACGGCAGCCGGCGCGAACTCTCGTTCGACGAGCTGCGAGATGCGGTTTCCGCCTGCGCGGCGGGGCTCGAGGCCGCGGGCGTATCGCACGGCGATCGCGTCGCGGGATTCCTGCCGAACTGCCCGGAGGCGATCGTTGCGATGCTCGCGGCATCGTCGCTCGGAGCAATCTGGTCTTCGTGCTCGCCCGACTTCGGCATCAACGGCGTCGTAGACCGTTTCGGCCAGATCGAACCGAAGGTGCTCTTCTGTGCCGACGGCTACTTCTATAACGGCAAGCGTTTCGATTCCCTGGCCGCCGTTGCGGGCGTGCTGGAAAGGATTCCCGGGATCGAGCGGACGGTCGTCGTGCCGTTTACCGGGAAACCGGAGCTGCCGGATTCTGTTCGCGGCGGCGTCCCGTGGAGCGACTTCGTCCGGCAGGGCGCGGACCTGCGGTGCCGGCCGGTGGCGTTCGATCACCCGCTGTACATCATGTACTCGTCAGGTACCACGGGCGTACCGAAGTGCATCGTGCATGGCGTCGGCGGTACCTTGCTGCAGCACCAGAAGGAGCACCGCCTGCATTGCAACATCGGGCCGGATGATCGCGTTTTCTATTTCACGACCTGTGGCTGGATGATGTGGAACTGGCTGGCCAGTGCGCTGGCCTCCGGGGCGACGATCGTGCTCTACGACGGGTCCCCGTTTGCCGACGAAGGCCGCCTGTTGTGGCAGGTGGCTTCCGAGGAGCGTCTGACGGTTTTCGGTACCAGCGCAAAGTACATTGCCGCCCTGCAGAAAAGCGGCCTGCGACCGAACCAGGCGTTCGAACTCCCGGCGCTGAAGACCGTGCTGTCGACAGGCTCGCCGCTGTTGCCGGAAAGTTTCGATTTCGTGTATGACGCGATCGCGCACGACGTGCAGCTGGCGTCGATCTCCGGTGGTACCGACATCCTGAGCTGCTTTGCCGGCGGCAATCCCATGTACCCCGTGCGCCGCGGCGAACTGCAGTGCCTGGCACTGGCGATGGACGTCAGGGTCTTCGACGACGACGGCAATACACTCATCGGCGAGCAGGGAGAACTCGTTTGCTGTAACGCATTTCCGTCCATGCCGGTCGGCTTCTGGAACGACCCGGGTAACGAGAAATACCACGCCGCGTATTTCGAAAAGTATCCCGGCGTCTGGGCGCACGGCGACTACGCGGAGATTACGCCGTCCGGCGGCATGATCATCTACGGGCGCTCCGACGCCGTGCTGAATCCCGGTGGTGTACGCATCGGCACGGCAGAAATCTACCGGCAGGTCGAAAAGCTCGACGAAGTGCTGGAGAGCATCGCGATCGGCCAGAACTGGGATGGCGACGTGCGCGTCGTGCTGTTCGTCGTGGTGCGCGACGGACACGAACTGGACGACGACCTCCGTGCGAAAATCCGCAAGGTGATACGCGACAATACGACGCCGCGGCACGTACCGGAGAAAATTGTCGCGGTCCCCGAAATTCCGCGCACGATCAGCGGCAAGATCGTCGAGCTGGCGGTGCGCGACGTCGTACACGGCAGGGCGGTGAAGAATACCGACGCCCTCGCCAATCCCGGCGCGCTCGAACACTTCCGCGACCGCAAGGAGTTGCAGTCCGCATGAGCGCGAGCGAACTGGAAGGCGAGGTCGTGGCCGAAGGCAGCGTGCTGCCGGAATGGATCGACGCCAACGGGCATATGAATGTTGCCTACTACGTGCTTGCATTCGATCTCGCCGTCGACACGCTGTGGTCGCGGTTCGGCATTACCGACGAATACATCGAAACCACCCGCGGCTCGACGTTCGCGGTCGAGTGCCACATCACGTACCAGGACGAGCTGCTGCGCGGTGATCCGTATCTCGTCACGGCGCAGATCCTGGCCTACGACGAGAAACGCATTCACCAGTTCCAGAGGCTTTATCACGGCGAGACCGGTCGTCTTGCTGCGACCGCCGAGTGGATGAACCTGCACGTCGACCTGGACGAACGCCGTGTCACGCCCTGGCCGCCGCACATCCTGCAGAGCATCGACGCGTACGCGCGCGGCCAGGCCGACGTGCAACCCGCACCGGAGGTCGGCAAGCGCATGGCAATCAGGGCACCACTTTATTCGATGCTGGAGGCGACCGATGGCTGAGCAGGAGCCCACACTGCTGGCGATCGACCAGGGCACGAGCAGCAGCCGCGCGCTCGTCTTCGACACGCGTGGCCGGACCATCGCGAGCGCACAGCAGGAATTTCCGCAGCACTACCCGCAACCCGGCTGGGTGGAGCACGATCCCGAGGAAATCTGGGCCTCCGTCACCGCCGTCGCCGCCGACGCGCTGGCACAGGTCGATGCCGGGCGGGTCGCCGCGATCGGCATAACGAATCAACGCGAAACGACGCTGATCTGGGACCGCGAAAGCGGGCGCTGCATTGGCAACGCGATCGTCTGGCAGGACCGGCGCACTGCGGACCAGTGTGCGCGCCTGAAAGAAAAGGGACACGAAGACGCGGTCAGCGCAAAGACGGGACTGAAGCTCGACCCGTATTTCTCGGCCACGAAGATCGCCTGGTTGCTCGAGCACGTTGACGGTGCGCGGCGCGATGCCGAGGCAGGTCGGCTCGCGTTCGGCACGATCGACAGTTTCCTGCTGTGGCGCATGACCGCAGGCCGCGTGCATGCGACCGATGCGACGAATGCGTCGCGGACGATGCTGTTCAACATCCACACCCAAGACTGGGACGAGGAACTGCTGTCGTTGTTCGGCGTGCCGGACTCGCTGCTGCCGGAAGTGCGCGACTGCGCAGCCGACTTCGGCGTTACGTCGAAATCGGCGATCGGTATCGAGGCGCCCGTCTGCGGCATCGCCGGTGACCAGCAGGCGGCGCTGATTGGCCAGGCCGGATTCGACGACGGCATGACGAAGAGCACTTACGGAACCGGCTGTTTCGCGATCGCGAATACCGGCAGCGAGGCGCTGGCCTCCAGGCACAATCTGCTGACGACGGTTGCCAGCCGGCTCGACGGCAACGTGACGTACGGGCTCGAGGGCAGCATCTTCGTCGCCGGTTCGGCCATCCAGTGGCTGCGCGACGAGCTCGGCATCCTCGGCGCCGCGCCCGACACCGAAGCGATCGCAGCGGAAACCGGCGTCGTGCGTCACGTGCACGTCGTGCCGGCGTTCGCCGGCCTCGGCGCACCGTACTGGGACCCGAACGCGCGGGGTGCGATTCTCGGCCTGTCGCGCGACTCCGGCCGCGGCGAAATCATCACGGCCACGCTGCAGTCCGTGGCCTACCAGACACGGGACCTGGTCGACGCGATGGCCGACGACGGCATCGCCCCGAGCGTGCTGCGCGTCGACGGCGGCATGGTGGCGAACGACTGGTTCCTGCAGTTTCTTGCGGATGTGCTGGGCCGGCCGGTCGAGCGGCCGAAAAACGCCGAGTCGACCGTGCTCGGCGCCGCCTACCTCGCGGGCCTGCAGTGCGGCGTGTACGCGTCGACGGCGGAAATCGCGTCGCTCTGGGAAAGCGACGCCGTTTTCGAGCCGGCCATGGACGATGCGACGCGCGAGGCGCTCTATGCCGGCTGGCAGGAAGCGGTGGCGCGCGTGCGCAGTCGCTGAATCAGGTCGCGAAGCGCTGCCAGGCGATCACGCCCCAGACCAGCAGCACGATGACGAGGCTGACGAACACCGCGGCGGACCCGAGATCCTTCGCGCGCCCGGAGAGTTCGTGAATCTCACCGCCGAAGCGATCGATCGCCGCTTCGACGGCGGAGTTCAGCAGTTCGACTGCCAGTACCAGCAACAGGCTTGCGACCAGCAGCAATTTTTCGAGCGGCGACTGGCCGAGCCACAGCGCGACCGGCAGCAGCACGACGATGGCCGCGAGCTCCTGGCGAAAGGCGGACTCGTGGCGCCATGCCGCCGACAGACCGCGCATCGAGTGAACCGTTGCCTTAAGGATTCGCTTCAGTCCGGTGTGCCCCGATTTCGTCACGCGCCGCCCCGTTCGATGAATGCCGCGATTCTAGTCGATTCGGCTCGAAGAAAAGTTACAGCGCCGCCGGCAGGCATTTCTCTTCGCGCTTGACTCGAAACCGGGCGCAAACAATGATTGTCGGCGCACGGGAGCATTGGGGACAGGAACGTCGGATGAGCCGGGTTCGGATTTCATCGTCGCCGCCCTGGAAAATCGAAGAACGGGACCAGTAGCCCGGAACGGGGAATCTTCGCCTTTGTTGCGAGCGCGACAGAAAATCGGCAAATACCGGATACTCGGGCGCATTGCGTCGGGACCGCTCGCGGACGTCTACAAGGCATCCGACACGATCCTGCGCACCCAGGTCGCGCTGAAAATTCCGAAATCCGAGAACGGGGTCAGCCACGAGGATTTCCTGCGCGAGGTACAGATCGCGACGCGCCTGAAGCATCCGAACATTCTCCGCGTCCAGGACGCGAGCTTCATCGACGATCATTTCGTCATCGCGATGGAGCTCGGCATCGAGTCGCTGGCCGATCGCATCGTACGCCGCATTTCGACCGCTGCAGCGCTGGACATCGCCGAACAGTCGCTCGCCGCGCTCGCACACGCGCACGAACGCAAGATCATCCACTGCGACATCAAGCCGGAGAACTTCATCCTTTTCGCCGGCAACCGGGTCAAGCTGGCCGACTTCGGCTTCGCCAAGGTGAGCCTGCGCACGCTGAAAGCGTCGGGCTCCGGCACGATCGACTACATCGCGCCGGAGCAGGCGATGGGGCGGCCGAAATTCCAGTCCGACGTGTTCTCGCTCGGTCTCGTGCTGTATCGCCTGTTCTCGGGCAAGCTGCCGGAATGGCCGTTCCGCTGGCCGATGGTGGGCCACGACCGGTTGCAGAGCCGCTATGGCGCAGACATTGCGCTGATCCTGAAAAAAGCGATTCAGCTCGACCCGGCGGATCGTTACCGCAGCGCCGTGCACATGCTGGCCGCCTTCCGCAACCAGCGCCGCAAGGCAGGCAACGGCAACGGCCGCGCGAAAAAGCGCTCGCGCCAGGCGGCGGAGCGGGGCAGCGCTTCGTGGCGCAAGCTGCAGTGGCGGGAGTTCCAGAAGGTGTACCGCAAGGCGTTCGGTACGGCGCACGACTGCCGCAAGTGCGGCGGTCCGGTTGCCGAAGCGATGCTCGCCTGTCCGTGGTGCGGCAAGGACAATCCCGCGAAAGGCGACGCCACGCGGATGCCGTCGATCTGCCCGCGCTGCGAGCGCGGCGTCAAGAACGACTGGCAGTACTGCGCCTGGTGTTACGGCGCAGGATTCGAGGTCGAAACGACACGCCGCTTTCCCGACAAGCGCTACGTGTCGAGATGCGCCAACCGCAGCTGCCGCGAGCCGCTGATGCCGTTCATGCGCTACTGTCCCTGGTGCCGGTCCAAGGTCAAGCGGCCCTGGCGTATCGAGGCGAGTCGGCACCGTTGTCCGTCGTGCAACTGGAGCATCGCCGGCGAGTTCTGGAACTATTGCGCGTGGTGCAGCGTGCCGATCGAGCCCGCGTGATCGGCCGCCGCCACAACCGGGCTCATGACTGAAGGCGACGGCGGCATCGTATTTCTGGACAGCGCGGAAGCGCCGCAACAGGTCGACGTCGAGATCGGCGGTGGCAGGCTGGTTGCCCATACCTGCCGCGCGCCGGAGAAGACCAGCGACAACGAGGACAGCGTCGCGGCCATACCCTACGGTCCCGATGCCGCCGTGCTGGTCGTTGCGGACGGCGCGGGCGGCCTGCCGGCCGGGCGTCGCGCGTCGCGCACCGCCGTCCGCTCCCTGGAAGCGTCGCTGCAGACTGCCGCGCAGGAAACGATGCTGCTGCGGACCGCGATACTCAACGGCATCGAGACCGCCAACGAGGCGGTGCTCGCGCTCGGCTCCGGCTCCGCGACCACGATGACGGTGGTCACGATCGAGGGACGCATCGCTCGCAGCTACCAGGTCGGCGATTCACAGGCACTGATCGTCGGCAACCGCGGCAAGATTCACGCCCAGACGATGGCCCATTCGCCGACCGGTTTCGCCGTCGAGGCGGGCTTTCTCGACGAGCGCGATGCGCTGCATCACGAGGAACGGCACCTCGTGTCGAATTTCATCGGCACCACCGACATGCGCATCGACATCGGCGCGGAGGTGCGGCTGAATCCGCGCGATACGGTACTGCTCGCCACCGACGGCCTGACCGACAACGTGCACCTGCACGAGGTGACGGAGATCATTCGCAAGGGACCGCTCGCGAAGGCGGTGGAATCGCTGACCGGCCTCGCCCGGCGGCGCATGACGGTCGAGACGCTGCACCAGCCGAGCAAGCCGGACGACCTGTCCCTGATCCTGTTTCGCAAGCCCAAAAAGCGCGCGGCGACGCCCGCCGGTGACGGCTAGTTCGGGGCCGAAAAGATGTCGTCTCCTTGCGACGGCGTGCACGCGAAACCGCGTCGAAGCACGCGTCGCGCCGCGCGCGACACTTGACAATTTTTGCCGAACCGCGCGCAAGGTACCGGCGCCCGGTTACGCGGTTGCGGGCGCGGTCGCCGCGTATTATCGTCAGTGCAAATCCGGTGCGGCAGCCGTGCGTAAGTGCATGACCACGCTTATGGAACTTATCTTCGGCTGAAACCATCCAATCCGACATAAGGCGGCCCCGTCGCTCGCGCAAGCATCCGACGCCGACCGTTGGGGTAAACGAATCTATTCGAGGCACCAGGCCATGAACATCTTCAGCCGTCCAGTTGGCAAATCTTCACCCGTCCGGACCGCCGTGCTCGCCGCTCTCGCAACCGTCGTGCTCGGCGGCTGTTCGGTACAGCTCGCCGGTGGCGGCGGCATGAGTATTCCCGGCGGTGGCGGCATGTCGGGCGGTGGTGGCGGTATGCCCGGCGGCATGCCGGGCGGCGGTTCCTCCGGCGGCTCGTCGGGCGGTTCCTCCGGCGGCATGTCCGGCGGTTCTTCCGGTGGTGGCGGCATGTCGGGCGGTTCGTCCGGCGGCATGTCGGGTGGTTCATCCGGTGGTGGCGGCATGTCCGGTGGTTCCTCCGGCGGTATGTCGGGCGGGTCGTCCGGTGGCATGTCGGGCGGTTCTTCCGGCGGTGGCGGCATGTCGGGAGGTTCCTCGGGCGGTATGTCCGGCGGTTCCTCGGGCGGCATGTCCGGTGGCGCCGGCGGTGGTGGTGGCGGCGGCGGTGGCGGCGGCCAGATTCGCGGCGTCAGCGGCCCGGTGCCTGGTCCGGACAGCGCCGGTACCGGCGGTGCCGGCTCGAATTGCGACCCGAACGAGGTCGGTGGCTGGGGCAATACCGATCCGCAGTGCGACGGTGCGGGCAACGTCGGGCAGTTCCCCGGCGAAAGCGCCGCAGACCGCAAGGCGCGCCTCGAAGGCGAGCTGGATCAGTCCGTCGGCGGTTTCGACGAGGTGCTGGCCGAAGAGCAGCGCGAGATCAACACGGTCGGACGCAATACGGAAGGCTTCGGCGGCGCGCAGGCCGGGGGTGGCGGACGCGTCGGGCTCGGGCAGCAGGGTAACCTCGGCGGCAGCGGGGGCAGTGGCGGCGGCGCCGGTGGCGGCGCTGCGGTGGCCGTGCCCGAAGACAAGCAGGCGTCGATCGGTGGCCTGTCGGAGGAAGAGATTCGCGCGCGTACACCCGAGGACATTCCCGATCTCGTGAGCGAGGACATCGTTGCACGGCAGCTCCGTGAAGCGGCGCTGGCCGAAGAGGATCCGGTGCTGCGTGAGCGGCTGTGGGAGGAATACCGGATTTACAACGACCTGAATTGAGAGAGATGTATCGAAACGGAAGCATGTTGAGCGAGAAACGTTTGCAAATCCTGGCGGCAGCCGCGGCCTTCGGCCTGGCCGGCGCCGGCTGCACCGTCAACGAGGTCATCCAGGCCGAAACCACCGAACTCGAAGTCGCGTCGCTCTCCGTTTCGGAAGCGCTGCTGCTCGACGTTGGGGTGCTGCGGTTCGACCACGGCGTACCGCCGAACAACGACATCGAAAAAACC